>JAITPW010000084.1 GCA_031289255.1 Bacilli bacterium | reverse complement strand
TTTTTTAAATAACCATTACTTAATACAAATTGTTTTATTATTTTTTTCACTAACATCATCCTTAAAAAAATTTATCTCTGAAAAATTAATACTAAATCTTTTTAATTATATCATTTGTTGTCTATTAAACAAAATATATATATATCAAAAAATTAAATCTTTCCTAACTTTCGCATTAAATCATTCAAATCAGCTAAATAATTCTTATTTTTCTTTCTTAAAATACTAACATAATTATTTTTAATTACTAACTTAAATAAGATACTGGCTTCTTCAACACAATCCATAATTTTTTTCAAAAAAACTTTATCCATATTATTAGTTTTTATTTGAATTTCAATATCATTGCTACGATCTATTAATTTGACATTTTTTAAAGGGCTCATCAATATTTCTAATAAATGCTTACTAATAATATCTTCCATACTAGTTGGTAATTTCCCATAAGTATCAATTAATTCTTGTTTTACTATTCCTAAGCTAGCTTCATCTTGAGTTGTATAAATCTTCTGATATATTTCAATCTTATTATTTTCATCAATTATATAATTTTCAGGAATATAACCAGTATTACTAATCTCAATATTTTCAATTACTTGTTTATCATTTTTAATCCCTTTACGAAGGGCTACTTCTTCTTCTAACATTTCAATAAACATATCATATCCAATAGCATCAATATTACCCGCTTGGTTCTTACCTAATAAATCACCAGCTCCTCTAATATTTAAATCCCGTAAAGCTATCTTATAACCACTACCTAATTGTGTTAATTCTTTAATAGCTTGTAATCTTTTTAAAGCATCTTCATTGATAATACGATCTTTTTGATATAGAAGATAAGCATAACCAATTCGATCACTTCGTCCAACTCGACCTTTAATTTGATAAAGCTGGGCTAACCCAAATTTATTAGCATCTTCAATAATAATTGTATTAGCATTAGGAATATCAATTCCTGTTTCAATAATAGTCGTACAAACTAATATTTGATAAATATTACTATCAAATCTTTCCATTGTTGTTTCAATTTCACCTTTGCTTAATTTCCCATGAATAACACCTATTTTAACATCATGAAACATTTTTTCTAAATTACAAGCAACCATATCAATATTTTTAGTCTGATTATAGAGATAAAATACTTGTCCATCACGTGCTAATTCTCGTTCAATAACCTCTTTTATTAAATATTGATTTTTTTCAACCACATAAGTTTGAATAGGAATACGATTAACGGGTGGAGTTTGTAGTAAAGACATCTTTCTAATCCCCGTTAATGACATTTGAAGGGTTCTTGGTATTGGTGTTGCACTTAAAGTTAAGACATCAACATTATGCTTGATTTGTTTAACTTTTTCTTTATGTCTAACACCAAATCTTTGTTCCTCATCAATTATCAATAAACCAAGATCATTAAATTTAATTTGATTACTTAATAAACGATGCGTTCCAACCACTATATCTATTTTTTTATTAATAAGATCCTCAATGATTAGCTTCATCATAGAAGCGGTCGTATTTCTTGTTACCAGTACTATTCTAATCCCATACTCACTAAAACGATTAATCAAAGTGAGATAGTGTTGACGAGCAAGGATGGTAGTTGGACAGAGAAAAGCAACTTGCTTATCATCTAAAATAGCTTTAAACATCGCCCTAATAGCAACTTCGGTTTTCCCAAAACCAACATCACCACAAATTAAACGATCCATTACTAATTTAGATTCCATATCATCCTTAACTTCACTAACAGCTCTTTTTTGGTCTTTTGTCAATTCATATTCAAAATCATTTTCAAAAGTTAATTGTAAATCACTATCCTTACTAAATTGAAAACCTGCTTCACTAACTCGACTCGCATATAAGGATAATAATTCATCCATCATATCCTCAATTTTTTGCTTAACTCTTCTTTTTATTTTAGTCCATTCACTTCCACCAAGATTATTAATTTTAGGAACATAACCATCCTTACCATTATACTTTCTAATCAGATTAAACTTCTCAATTGGAATATAAACTTTTTCATTGTTTTTATAAATAATATGAAGGTAGTCTTTATAAATTTTATCAGCTTTAAGTTGAATTAACCCCAAATACTTCCCAATACCATGAACATCATGAACAATATAATCACCGATCTTTAAATCATCAATACTATTTATTTCAATAGCATTTTCATATTTAACTCTTCTGGTTTTACGCTTAAGAACTTTATTAAATAATTCCTTATCCGTATAAACAATAATTTTTAAATCATTATTAATAAAACCACGACTTAATTCTTCATCAAATAATAGTATCTTACTATCACTTAAATAATCATCACTAAATAATAAATCATGATCATTTAATAAATCAACAATGATTGTTCTTTCATGACTTTTATTTAAACAGATAACTATTTGATAATTATCTTTAATTTTATTAATTACTTCATCTATAAAAATATTTAAATTATCAAACTTACTTAATTCATAAAGATTTAATGAATCTTGGTCTTTATTACTTCGGTAAGTTTTAATATCATAGCTCTTAATAATAACATCTTCAATGGGAAAAAATATTTTAAAATCATAAATAGCTTTTTTTTCTTTAAACATATTCTTTAAATAGCTAGTACTTTCATTACTAATATTAAGAGCTTTATTTTTAATTTGTTCTAAAGAAGAAGTAACTAAATAAAAATTATCAAGATAATCAATTAAGGAATCACTATCATTATTTAAACCATAATAACGACTATAAAATAAATAAAGATTAGTCTCTTTCATCATCAATAGATAATCTAAAATCTCTTCATCACTTTCAATACTTTTAATATTATTAAAAATAAGATCTTTACTTAAAAAATCATAATAACTGGCATTATAAATAGTCGTTTCATTGATGATAGTACGTGATTTTTGATCATTAATATCAAAAGTACGCATCGATTCTATCATATCATCATAAAATTCTATTCTTATTGGTAAATAACTATTGATACCATAAACATCAATAATATCTCCTCTAATGGCAAACTCATTTAGACTACTTACTTTACTTACTTTATGATAACCTAAATTAATTAAATGTTGCTTTAATAATTCAATTTCTAATTCATCATTAGTTCTAAGTTTTAGTTTATTTTTTTGATAAATATCATGTTTAATAATTGGTCTAATTAAACCTAAAGTATGAGTTACTATTACTAAAGGCTTTTTTTGATCAATTCGATATAAACATTCCGCATTCTTGATTTTTAAATCATCAGAAGCTGCTAAAGTTTCTATTACTAATGATTCATCAAACGCAAAAAAAGCTAATTCTTCATCATCTAGATAATTTAATAATTCAAGATATAATTTATTAGCTTGATACAAAGTATCTTTTACAATCAGGATACTCTTACTTTTATCAAAATTCTTGGTAATTAAAATAGCTTCTTCGAAAGTATCTAATTCAACAAAATTATTGCTTAATTGGTATTGGGGTAATATTTCTAAAATCTTCATATTTATTATTATACGCTTTTTCTAAATAAATTAAACTATTATAAATACTCTTAAAAGATAATAGAAAAGAGTATAAATCATGCCCTTTTCTATTTATTAAAAATTTTATTAAATTACTTACTCATCATAATTAAAAATATTATTACTTAAATATTTATCACCACCATCTGGGGCAATAGTTAATACTTTCTTATTTTTACCTAATTGTTTCGCAATTTGTAGAGCAGCTAATATATTAGCTGCTGAAGAAATACCAAGAAATAAACCTTCTTGCAAATATATTTCTTTTACAAATGCTACGACCTCATCAGAAGCAACACTAACTACTTCATCAACGATACTTAGATCTAATATTTCTGGAATAAATCCTGCTCCAATACCTTGAATTTTATGAGGTCCACTTTTATTACCACTTAAGACAGCTGATTCTTGTGGTTCAACTGCTACTACTTTAATATTATCATAATTTTCCTTTAATTTTTTTCCAATTCCAGTAATAGTACCACCGGTCCCAACTCCTGCGATGAAAGCATCAAGATTATTGAAATCATTAATTATTTCCTGAGCCGTTGTTTCATAATGTGACAAGGTATTAGCAGGATTATTAAACTGTTGTAAAAGGACATATTTATGATCTTGAGCTAATTCATTAGCTTTTTCAATTGCCCCTTTCATTCCTAATTTACCTTCTGTTAAAATTATTTTAGCATGATAAGCTTCCATAATTTGTCTTCTTTCAATACTCATTGTTTCAGGCATAATTAAATATATTTCAATTCCTAACAAGTTCGCAATATAAGCTAAAGCAATTCCTGTATTACCACTAGTTGGTTCAACAATGATATTATCCTTACTTAATATACCTTTCTGCAAAACATCATTAATCATATAATAAGCCGGTCTAATTTTTATATTGCCTGTTAAATTAAAACTTTCCAATTTGACATAAACTTCAGCACTATTATCATCAACTAATTTATTTAATTTAATAATGGGAGTATTCCCAATTAATTCTTCTATTTTATTTACTAACATTTTAATTTCCTCTATTTTCTATTATTTTAGATAATGATTTAACTATTGATACGCCCAATGGGCTTAAGACAGAGTCTTAATCTAAAATTATTCATTTTTCTTACTCCTTAAAAAAAGACCACTATTATTAAAAATAGTGATCTTTAAGATATGTTTTAACATTAAAAAATTCTATAATCACCACTTAGATAGATTATAGCAACAACAAGTATTATTATTTAAAAATAATAATTTCACAATAAACACTCCTGTTTAAATTTTCCCTATTATAACACTTACTAATTTAAAAAACGCTTAATTAGATAATTTATCTTTTCCTATTCTATTTAAGCTTGTTGATAAAACTTTTAATCCATAATTATGTTAATAATTAATTGTGGAAAGTGTGGATAACTATTATTTCAGCCCTTTATAATCACTCTTTTTATCCCCATTTATTATTCTCATGATAATGATAATATTATTTTTTCCACATTTATGTGTGGAAAACTTTTTTTCTAATGTTAACATGTTCATAAATATTTTCTTTTTATGTGGAAAAGAATCTATTATTCCCTATTTAACTTGTTAATCGCTGTGGATAATATTGTGGAATACTTTTGCTTATCCTTTTTATTATAGATTATTATTGTGGAATACTTTATAATTTAAAATACCAAGTACATTCTAACCCATTTATTAGTGAAGGAAGTGATAAATTATGAATGATAATATCAATCTTTTATGGTCCAATACTTTAATTATTATTCGTGAAGAAATAAATGATGATTTAATTTATAATGAATTTTTTGCAGATTCCTATATTGATTCGATCAACAGTAATATCGTCAATATAATCGTTGATGATATTATTGCCAAGCAGTATATGGAAGCCCATCTTCCTTTCATTGAAACTAGTCTTAATAAAGTTAGTGAAACCAACTTTAAGGTCATCTTTACAACTACTGCTGAACTAGCCAGTAAAGTTATCAGTGAATCACCAATTAATCAAATTACGACTAATTTAAAAACCAATTTCTCATTTGATTTATTTGTCTCAGGACCATCTAACAATCAAGCTTATAAAGCTGCTATTTCGGTTGCTAATACCCCAGGTCAATTATATAATCCTTTATTTATTTATGGTGCTTCCGGATTAGGTAAAACGCATTTAATTCATTCTATCGGAAATTCAATATTAAAAAATAAACCTAATATGCGAGTTCTTTATGTAACTAGTGAAGAATTTGTAACTGATTATGTTGCTTTTTCACAAAATCCTAATACTAATAATACTGATAGTTTTAATAATAAATATCGTAATTTAGATGTCTTATTGATTGATGATATACAATTTTTAAAAGAAAAAACAAAAAGTAATGAAATGTTCTTTAATATTTATAATAATCTTTTTAATCATAATAAACAAGTTGTTATTACCGCTGATGTCAATCCTAGTAAATTAAATGGCTTAGAAGATCGTTTAATAAGCCGTTTTAATCAAGGTCTTAGTATTTCTATTAGCCCACCTCATTTTGAAACGAGTATAAAAATTCTTCAAAATAAATTATCCTATTTTGATGCTACTGGGACAGTCTTTAGTGATGAGGCTCTCAAATTTATTGCTACTCATTTTTCTAAAGATGTTAGAGAATTAGAAGGTGCTTTAAGAAGAGTATTATTTTATTTAATTGATTTAGATAATCCTGAGATTATTAATCTTGAAATTGTTAGTGAAGCTTTTAAAGATTATCAATTAGATAATATTAATTCTTGTGTTACTAGTGAAAATATTCTTGATTGTGTTTGTAACTATTATAATTTAAGTAAAGCTCAAATAATTAGTAAAAATAGACAAAAAAATATATCTATTCCTCGCCATATTGCCATTTACTTAGAAAGAACTTTATTAGAAACTCCTTTTGAAAAAATTGGTAAATTATATGGTAATCGTGATCATTCAACTATCATGTCTAGTTATCATAAAATAAAAATTAAATTAGATGAAAAAAATATCGAATTTGCTCAAGTAATAAATGAAATAACTAATATGTTGAAAAAAACTTAAAGTTATCCACAGCTTTTTCCACCATTAATTATTCCTAATTACTTATTAATTCTTACTTTTTCCCCTTAAAATATTTGTATTATTATAATTATTTTAATATAATTAAAAAATAAATGGAGGTATTATCAATGAAATTTAAAATAAATAAACAAACCCTTGCTAATTCACTTAGAAAAGTAAGTCACGTCGTTAATGCAAAATCACCTATCTTAGCTTTAAATGGTATTTTCTTTGATGTTAATGAAAAAGGCTTAACTTTAGTAGGTAGTGATACAGAAATTACGATAAAGACGAACATTACTGAAAATATAAGTATTAAAAAAACAGGAAAATTAATTCTCCCAAAATTTGTAGAAGAAATTATTCGTAAAATGGACGATGAAAATATTGAAATAGAATTAATTAGTAATGATTTAGTTTTATTTAAATCTAATAAAAGTGAGTTTAAAATTAATGGTATTGATGCTAGTCAATTTCCTAATATAGATTATAGTTTAACTGGTGACTTAATTAAATTAAATAATAGTGATATGATTGATATTATTAATGAAACTAGTTTTGCAGTATCAACCGAAGTATTAAGACCTCAATTAACAGGAGTTAACTTTGTTTGTGAAAATAATGTGATAACTTGTGTAGCAACTGATAGTTTTAGACTAGCTCGCAAAAATATTCAAGTTAATGATACTAAAGATTTTAATATCATTATTCCTGGAAAATGTTTATCTGAAGTAAATAAACTACTAACTAATAATAAAGATAATATTGATATTTATTTAGATAATCAAAAAATATTATTTAATTTTGATGATACTATTATTATTTCTCGTTTAATTAAAGGATCTTATCCTCCAACGGCTAATTTAATTCCAACTAATTTTGAATGTACATTAGTAATAAATAAAAAAGTTATTAAAGATGCATTAGATCGAGCTAATATTTTATCGATTAATACGCAAAACTTTACCGTTAATTTGGAAAAAAATGTTGATATTTTATCAATTTCTTCAAATAATAAAGAAGTAGGTAGTATTAATGAAAATTTAGATTACATTAATTATATTGGAAATGAAATAAAAGTTTCTTTTAATTCAAAGTATGTTATTGAGGCTTTAAATACTTTTAAAGAAGATAATATTAAATTTCAATTTAATGGTAAAATGAATCCTATTATTTTAGAACAAGAAAACAATAATAATTTAATTCAATTAATATTACCAGTAAAAAATCCATTTTAAATAAATATTTTTATCAATAAAAAAATTGAATAATTTTTCAATTTTTTTTTCTTTTATTATTTAATAATACTATAAATTTAATTAAGTGCTTTTTGATTTTTACTCTAAAATATGTTATAATTAATGAGTGATACATATGAAAAATATTAAAATAAAACAAGAATATATTACAATTTCTCAATTACTAAAATTTGAGAATTTTGTGAGTTCTGGCGGAGAAGTTAAGTATTATCTTTTAGAAAATGATGTTCTAGTTAATGGTATATCTGAAACTAGAAGAGGACGTAAATTATATGTTAATGATATTATCAATGTTAATGATAATTTAATTAAAATAACTAATGATTTTTAATAATTTAAAATTAATTAATTTTAGAAATATTGATTTTCAAGAATTATTTTTTTGTGAGAGAATAAATTTATTTATTGGCAATAATGCCCAAGGAAAAACTAATTTATTAGAAGCATTATATTTATTATCATTTACCAAAAGTTTTAAAACTAATAATTTAAAAGAGTTAATTAATTTTAAAGCTAATAATTTCTTTTTAGAAGGAAAACTTTCAGAAAATGATTTTATTCATGATATAACTTTCTTTTTTGAAAAAAACAAAGAAATTAATTTAGATAATAATAAAATAACTAAATTAAAAAGTATTTTTGGTTTAATTAATATTGTTTTATTTGTTCCTGAGGATTTATTTTTAATAAAAGGTAGTCCTAGTAATCGCCGTAAATTACTTGATATTGAGTTATCTAAAATAGATCAATTATATTTAGATGCTCTTGCTAATTATTATTATGTTTTAAAACAAAGAAATATTTATTTAAAAAGAGATAATATTGATAATAATATGCTTGATGTTTTTGATAAACAACTTATTAAGTATGGATTGATTATTTATGAGTTGCGAACTAATTTTATTAATGAAATTAATGCTTTAGTTAATAAATATTATCTAAGTATTGCTAATGATGAAAAAGATGTTTTAATAAAATATCATTCTAGTTTTTCTTTAGATAATAGTATTAATAGTAATTTATTTTTTAATAGTCGTAACAAAGATATTCAATTACATCAAACTAATAATGGCATTCATCGTGATGATATTATTTTTTATTTAAATGGTAATAATGCTAGTGAATTTGCTTCACAAGGTGAACAAAGAAGTATTGTTTTATCATTAAAACTAGCTCTATTAGAATACATCTATTTAAAAACTAATAATTATCCTATTTTTTTATTAGATGATGTTCTCTCTGAACTTGATAATAATCGTCAAGAAAATCTTATTAGGAAATTAAATAATAATATTCAAACCTTTATTACTTGTACTAGTCTACATGGTATTAATAAAGAGTTTATAAGAAATAGTTATTTATTTAAAGTAAATAATGGTCAATTTGAAAGGATGGAAATAAATGAATGATATTGAATTAATGAATCAATCTAGTTATTCTGATAAAGATATTCATGCATTAGAAGATCGTGAAGCAGTACGTTTACGACCAGGAATGTATATTGGAGCAACAACAAGTAAAGGATTACACCATTTAGTTTGGGAAATTATTGATAATTCAATCGATGAAGCAATCGCTGGATATTGTACGGAAATTAATCTTATTGTTAGTAAAGATAATGAAATTACGATTAAAGATAATGGTCGAGGGATACCAACTGGTATTAATAATGAAACAAATATCTCGACGATTGAAACTGTCTTTACGGTATTACATGCAGGGGGAAAATTCGATAGTAAAGTATATAATACATCAGGGGGATTACATGGAGTCGGTGCAACCGTTGTTAATTATTTAAGTAGTTATTTAGAAGTTAATGTATTTCGAGAAGGGAATCGTCATTACATCAGATTTGAAGATGGAGGAAAGACAACTCATCCTTTAAGTATAATTGATTCTGGTTATGATTTTACCGGTACAGAAGTTAAATTTAAACCTGATAAAGAAATATTTATTGATACGACTGAATTTGATTATGATATCTTAAAAAGAAGAATTAGACAAATGGCCTTTTTAACAAGAGGACTTAAATTAACAATAAAAGATGAACGAACTGATACCTATGAAGAATTTAAATATGATGGTGGAATTAAAGAGTACGTTACTTTTATAGATGATACTAATAAAAGAAGCCCATTATTTGAAAATGTTATTTATTGTGAAGGTAGTGAATTAATTTCTATTCCTAATCCCGATGGTTCCTTAAGAGAAGCTAGTGTTGAAGTTGAGATTGCTTTTCATTACAATAAAAGTTATGAAAGCACTATCTTTAGTTATTGTAATAATATTAGTACAACTGAACATGGGACCCATGTCGATGGTTTTAGAATGGCTCTTGCTCGGGTTATTAATAACTATGCAAAAAAGAATAATCTCTTAAAAAATAAAGATGAAAGTATTGGGCAAGCCGATACTCTTGAAGGCTTAACAGCTATTATTTCAATTAGACATCCTAATCCCATTTATGAAGGTCAAACTAAAGCTAAATTAGGAAATTCCGATGCTAGACAAATTATTTCAAAAATATTTGGTCATTCTTTACATGAATTTATGTTAGAAAATCCTAATGTTTCAAAAATGATTGTTGAAAAATCAATTAGTGCGCAATTAGCTCGTAAAGCGGCTGAAAGTGCCCGTAATGCAACGAGAAGGAAAAGTGCTTTAGAAAGTTCAAGCTTACCAGGTAAATTAGCTGATTGTTCATCAAAAGTTGCGGAAGAATGTGAATTATATATTGTCGAAGGTAACTCAGCTGGTGGTAGTGCTAAACAAGGTCGTGATAGTAATACGCAAGCTATTCTACCATTACGAGGTAAAATATTAAATGTTGAAAAAGCTAAATCAAGAATTGATCGTATTTATGGTAATGAAGAAATAAGATCAATGATTACCGCTTTAGGAACTGGTGTTGAAGATGAATTTGATATCAAGAAAGCTCGTTATCATAAAATTGTTATAATGACTGATGCTGATGTTGATGGTTCTCATATTAAGACTTTAATGCTTACATTCTTTTATCGTTTTATGCCGGAATTAATCTTAAATGGTTATTTATATATTGCCCAACCACCTTTATTTAAAGTTGAACAAGGTAAAAAATTAGAGTATGTTTATGATGAAAAGAAATTAGAAGAAATCAAACAAGTTTTTAATGAGAATCAAAAAATAAATATTCAAAGATACAAAGGACTTGGAGAAATGAATCCCGAACAATTATGGGAAACAACCATGAATCCTGAACACCGTATATTATTAAAAGTTGATATTGATGATGCTGAAGAAGCAAGTGAAGTTTTTAGTATGTTAATGGGAGAAGAAGTTGCTCCTCGTAAAGAGTTTATTCAAAATAATGCTCAATATGTTACTAACTTAGATATTTAGGAGGTTGAGTATGGAAGAAAATAATTATGATAAAATAATTGGTGTTAATATTTCCAGGGAAATGAAGGAATCATTTTTGGCATATTCAATGTCAGTTATCGTTTCACGAGCTTTACCTGATGTTAGAGATGGTTTAAAACCAGTCCATCGTCGGATTATTTATGCAATGGATCAATTAAATTTACAACCTGAAAAAGGTTTTCGTAAATCAGCTACAGTTGTGGGGGAAGTACTAGGTAAGTATCACCCTCATGGTGATAGTTCGGTTTATGATGCGATGGTTAGAATGGCGCAGGATTTTAGTTTTCGTTATCCCTTAGTTATTGGCCAAGGAAATTTTGGATCAATTGATGGAGATGAAGCAGCAGCAATGCGTTATACTGAAGCTAAAATGTCTAAATTTGCTTCATTATTAGTAAGTGATATTAATGAAGAAACAGTAGATTTTGTCGATAACTATGACGCTCGTGAATTAGAGCCGGCGGTTCTTCCAACCAGATTTCCTAATTTATTAGTGAATGGTTCAACGGGAATTGCTGTAGGAATGGCGACTAATATGGCTCCTCACAATCTTACTGAAGTTATTTCTGGAATCTTAGCTTATATTGAAAATCCGGATATTACGATTGCCCAATTAAATGAAGAACATATTACCGGTCCTGATTTTCCAACAGGAGCAATGATTTTAGGACGTTCAGGAATAAGAAATGCTTATGAAACAGGTAAGGGACGAGTAATGATGCGTTCTTGTTGTGTTATTGAAGAAATGCGTAATAATCGTAAACGAATTGTAGTTAAAGAAATACCTTATATGGTTAATAAAGCTAACTTGGTAAAAAGGATTGCAGATTTAGTTAATGAAAAAAAATTAGAAGGGATCTCTGATTTAAGAGATGAATCTAATCGTGAAGGTATTAAAATTATTATTGAATTAAAAAAGGATACTAATGCAGAAGTTGTTTTAAATAATTTATATAAATTAACTCCTTTGCAATCTTCTTTTAGTATCAATAATTTAGCTTTAGTTGATGGTCGTCCCGTATTATTAAATCTTAAAGATATGATCAGTTACTATGTTAAACATCAGATTGAAGTTATTGAAAGAAGAACAGCTTATCGCTTAAGAAAAGCGGAAGAAAGAGCTCATATTTTAAGAGGGTTACAAATTGCTTTAGATAATATTGATCGTTTTATTCAAATTATTAGAGGTTCTTATGATGATGCTCAAGCAAAGAATATTATGGGAGAAGAATTTGGATTGAGTGATATTCAAGCTAAAGCTATTCTTGATATGAGATTAGCTCGTTTAACTGGGTTAGCTCGAGATAAATTATATGATGAATTAACTGCATTAGAAATCGCAATAGCTGATTATAAAGATATTCTTGCAAACAATAGTCGGGTATTACAAATAATTATTGATGAATTAAATGAAATTAAAGATAAATTTGGTGATGAACGTTATACTGAAATTATTAGTGGTGATTTTGATTTAGAAGATGAAGACTTAATTCCTGTCGAAAATGTCATTATTACCTTAACTTCAGGTGGTTATATTAAAAGATTACCTGAAGATACTTATCGTCTACAAAATAGAGGTGGACGTGGTGTAAAAGGAATGGGAACTAAAGATGGTGATGATGTCGAACAAATGATTACGATGACAACTCATGATTATGTCTTAGCTTTTTCAAATCTGGGAAAAGTCTATCGTTTAAAGGCTTACCAGATACCTGAAGCTAGTCGTATTGCTAAAGGAATTCCGATTGTTAATTTATTACAACTAGAAAAAGATGAAACGATTAAAACAATTCTGGCTTTAAAAGATGGTTGTGAAGATAAATATTTATTCTTTATTACGAAGAAGGGTATTGCGAAAAGAGTTGTTTTAAAAGAATTTAGTCGTATTCAAGCTAATGGTAAAAAAGCTATTTCTTTAAAAGATGATGATGAATTAGTTCAAGTTAATATTACTAATGGTGATGAAGAGATTTATATTGCTTCTAATAAAGGTAAATTGATTAGATTTGCAGAAGAGAATATTAGAGCTATGGGACGTAGTGCTGCTGGAGTACGTGCAATGCGTTTACCAAATGATGCTAAAGTTATTGGTATGTCAACATCAGCTGAAGGAAAAAAACTATTAGTAGTTAGTGAATTAGGATTTGGTAAGTTATCTGATGTTGAGGAATATCGTAAATCTAATCGAGGAGCACAAGGGGTTATAACTTTAAAAATATCAGAACGTAATGGCGATCTAATGTGTTTAAAGGCTGTCGATAACATTAAACAAGATATTATTTTAGTAACTAGTGATGGTATCATCATTAGATTCCCAATTGAACAAGTTGGTATAAAAGGACGAGCAACTATGGGTGTTCGATTAGTTAAAGTTAATGAAGGTAATTTCGTTTCTAATATCAGTGTTGTCGATAATTTGGAAGAAGATATTGAAGACATTATAGAAATTGAAATTGAAAATGAAAAGAAAAGTGAAGAATAAAAAAGAAAGAATAAGAACTACTTGGTAGTTCTTATTTTATAGGTGCGATAATATGAAAATTACTTTTATTATTCCAATCTATAATGGAATGAAATTTATAAATAAATGTTTAGATAGTATTATTAATCAGAGCTATGATGATTGGGAGATAATTATTATTAATGATGGTTCTACTGATGATAGTCAGTTAATAGTCGAGAATTATATTAAAAGTCATTATAATTACAAAATTAGCTTAATTAATACTGAAAATAATGGTCATGCTATTGCTCGTAATTATGGTATGGAGCAAGCGAGTGGCGAGTATATTTGGTTTGTTGATGTTGATGATTATTTATATGAAAAGGATTCTTTAGCAAAAGTTGTTAAGCATCTTAATGATTTTAATCCAGATGTTTTAATTTGTTCAGTTTATGAGACTGATTTTAATAAAAGAAACAAGATTTGGCATTATACTAATAAAGCGAAAATGATTACTATTAAGGATATGCCTAGATTAGTATTTAAACAAAATTGGGCTTGGAATAAAATTGTTAAGAGATCATTTTTAAAAGAAAGAAATATTATTTTTGATAGAATTATGATGTTTGAAGATATTTATTATATGATGGAACTTTATCAACAAGCACAGAGCATTTATATTACTAGAGATATTTGTTATGTTTATGTAAAACATGATGCTGCTTTAACAGCATCATTAAGTAATTTTAAAACTTTTCCAAAAGCTTTGTTCTTTATGTTTAGGACATATTTGAGGATAAAATTAGGTTTTAATAAATGATTATATACTATGAATAAACATTATGTTTAAATAATATTATACTCTGATATAATATTATTATATAAAATGCTATTAGAAAAAGGTTTGACATTGAGTAAGAAAAGTTTTATAATAGTGTCATGTAAATCGATGATTGGGATAAGTAAAATAATTAGTTATTGAAGAGAGTTAGCATTTGGTGGAAGCTAATATAACATTATTTGAAATCAACCCATGAGTGATATAGGGAAATATTTAAGTATCTATATTCGGTCTGAAACCGTTATCATTATTAAGGTTGTTTCATGTTTCACGTGGAACAATAAAATTGGGTGGCACCACGGCTTATTCGTCCCTTAGGATGAATAAGTCTTTTTTTATTATAAAATTATGAAAAGAGGGAATTGTATGTTAGATATTAAAAAATTAAGAGAAGATGTCGAAACAATTATTGAAAGATTAAATACGAGAGGAGATGACTTTAGTTATTTAAGAGATGTGGTTATATGGGATGAGGAAAGAAGAGTCCTTGTTCAAAAAGTAGAAGAACTTAAAAGTATTAGAAATGAAGAATCTAAAAAAATTGGTGAAATGAAAAGAAATGGTGAAGACACAACGGCGTTAATGGCTGAAGTTGGTCAATTTGGAGATGATATTAAAGAATTAGATCTTAAGATTGCTGATGTTGAAAAGAGAATATTTGATGCTTTAGCAATGACTCCTAATGTTCCACGTGAAACAGTGGCAATTGGTGATGAAGATCATAATGTCTGCTTAAAAGTATGGGAAGAACCAACTAAGTTTGATTTTAAAGCAAAACCACATTACGAAGTAGCTGAAGGATTAGATATAGTCGACTTCGAAAGAGCCGCTAAGATAACAGGAAGTAGATTTGCGATTTATAAAGGACTAGGAGCTAAATTAGAAAGAGCTTTGATTGCTTTCATGCTTGACCTTCATACTACTGAGCATGGTTATTTCGAAATGATTCCACCATTTATGGTTAATTCAAAGACAATGTTTGGAACAGGACAATTACCAAAATTTGAAGAAGATATGTTTAATGTTAGAGGGACTGATTATTGGTTAATTCCAACAGCAGAGGTACCACTTACCAACTATCATCAAGATGAAATTATTCAAAACCCTAGTTTTCCAATGAGATTTACTGCTTATACGCCTTGTTTTAGAGCAGAGGCAGGTTCAGCTGGTCGCGATACAAGAGGATTAATTAGACAACATCAATTTAATAAAGTAGAGCTAGTAATGTATGCTCACCCTGATCATTCATATGAAGCTTTGGATTTATTAACGACAAATGCGGAAACAGTTTTACAAAAATTAAAATTACCATATCGTGTTATGCAATTAGCGACTGGTGATTTAGGATTTTGTTCAGCAAACACTAATGACTTAGAAGTATGGATGCCAGGGTTTGATACTTATCGTGAAATAAGTAGTTGTTCAAATTGTCTTGATTTCCAAGCTCGTCGTGCTAATATAAGATTTAAAGATGAAAATGGTAAAGTAGAGTTTGTTCATACCCTTAATGGATCAGGAGTTGCTGTTGGAAGATGTTTCTCAGCTATTTTAGAAAACTACCAACAAGCTGATGGTAGTGTTATTATTCCTGAAGCCTTAGTTCCTTATATGGGTGGTATTACTAAAATTGAAAAATTATAATAAAAAGCTGGTTTGACCAGCTTTTTAGGTGAATAAATTTGCGAGTTCACAAGTAGTTTATTTCATAGTATGTATAGATATCAAAGCTGATTTATTATATAATGTAAAGGAATAAAAAAAAGGAGATGATTTGTTTGTACCGAATCGGACAATCAACTGACATTCATCGATTAGCTTTAAATCTTCCTTTAATATTAGGAGGTTGTCATATTGATTATGACAAAGGTTGTGTAGCTCATAGTGATGGTGATGTTTTAGTTCATGCAATCATTGAAGCCATAATTGGAGCAATGGGTTTAGGTGATATTGGAACTCATTTTTGTGATCAAGATGATATTAATAAGAATCGCTCTTCTTTAGAAATGTTGAGTGTTATTAATGAAATATTATTAAAAAAAGCATATCATATTGTTAATATTGATAGTATAATCATTATTGAAAAACCCCGTCTACAAAAATATATTAAGGATATGAAAGGTAATATTGCTAAGGTGTTATTAATTCCTGATGATTTGATAAATATCAAAGCAACATGTGCTGAAACGCTTGGCTTTATCGGTCAAGAAAAAGGTGTTGTTGCTCAAGCAGTAGTAATGGTAAAAAAGAATGAATCGTAATAAACTAAATGGATTAATACTAATTATTATTATAACGATAATCGCCTATTTTGGAATGATTTTCTTTGCTCAAAGTGAAGGATATGAAGATTATCTTTTATTTGGAGTTCAAAAAGAATTAGTCTATAATCAACATGAGTATTATCGTTTAATAACTTACATGTTTGACCATGGTAATTTAATGCATTTAGTACTTAATATGATGGCATTATATTCGCTTGCTAGTATTGTACCGATGTTTATGGAAGAACGTTTTTCCATTATTATTTACTTTATTGCTGGAATTGGTAGTGGGATTGCTACATCATTACAATCATACACCATTACTGTAGGAGCAAGTGGAGCAATATATGGAATATTTGGTATATTAATATATTACGCTTATCAAGAATATAAAAGTGGTAATCGAGCAATGTTAAGATCATTTGCTCCAGTAATTATTATTAACTTAATAATTTCCTTTACCCCTGGTATCAGTCTTGTTGGTCATGTTTCAGGATTTATTATTGGGATAATAGGAGCATTAATTTATGATAAAAAGAATAATAGGAAAGTGTGGTAGAAATAGATGAAAGAAGTTAGAGTAAGATATGCACCAAGTCCAACAGGACATCTTCATATTGGAGGTGCTCGAACGGCTTTATTTAATTATTTATATGCAAAACATTATAATGGAAAATTCATCTTCAGATTAGAAGATACTGATTTAGAAAGAAATATTCCTCATGGTGAAGCTAGTCAATTAGAGAATTTAGAATGGTTAGGAATTATTCCCGATGAATCACCAGTTAATCCAGGAGCTTATGGTCCTTATCGACAAACCGAACGATTAGATTTATATCGTGATTATGCTAAAAAATTAATTGAATTAGGATATGCTTATGAATGTTATTGCACACCAGAAGAACTAGCAGAAGCTCGCAATCAGCAAGAAGCTGCTGGTAAGTTTTCATATCGTTATAATCGTAAATGTCTTGATTTAACTACTGAACAAAAAGCTCAATACATTGCTGAAGGACGTAAACCAGCCATTAGATTTAAAGTAGATGTTGATAAAACTTATACGTGGCACGATATTGTTCGTGGTGAAATAAGTGTTCCTGGTAAAGATATTTCTGATTGGGTTATTATTAAATCAAATGGGATTGCTACCTATAATTTTGCGGTCGTAATTGATGATGCTTTAATGAAAATTTCTCATGTTTTCCGTGGGGAAGAACATATTTCAAATACTCCAAAACAAATTATGATTTATGAAGCTTTAAACATGGAACTACCAGCTTTTGGTCATTTAACATTAATTGTTAATGAGGAACGGAAAAAATTATCAAAACGTGATGAAACGATTATGCAATTTATATCGCAGTATCGTGATGAGGGTTATTTACCAGAGGCTATGTTTAATTTCTTTAGTTTACTAGGATGGTCACCAGAAGGGGAAGAAGAAATCTTTTCTAAAGAGGAGATAATTACCATGTTTGATGAACATCGTTTATCAAAATCGCCTTCAATGTTTGATCGTAAGAAATTATTTTGGATTGATAATCAATATATTCAAAAAGAAGATTTAATTACCATTAGTGAAATGTGCACCAAGTATTTAGAAGCAGAATTACCAATTAATAGTAAAGATGAAGGTTGGCTTACCAAAATAATTGCCTTGTTTAGACCTCAATTAAATTACTGCAAGGAAATTATCAGCCTTGTAAAACCATTTTTTGAACCATTTAATATTAAAGATGAAGATCTTGCTTTTATTAATGAATTAAATGGTAAAGAATTATTAATAGCAATTAAAGATAAGTTTGAAAAGATGGATGATTTTGAAACAGAAATAATTAAAAGTACCATTAAGGAGACCGGTAAAGAATTATCAATAAAAGGTAAAAATTTATTTATGCCAATTAGAATAGCGGTATCTAATGAACATCATGGTGGCGATTTACCAACTGTTTTAGAATTATATGGCAAAGAGCAAGTAATTGCGAATATTGAGAAGACAATTAAGCTATTATAATGAGAATTGATAAATATTTACAGGTAAGTAGAATTATTAAACGGAGAACAAATGCTAAAGAAATACTTGTTCAACAAAGAGTTTTATTAAATGATAAGGTTGCTAAACCTGGTTTAGAAGTAAAAAAAGATGATATTATTACGATAATGTTTGGTAATAATAAGCTGAGAATAAAGGTTCTTGATATCAAAGAACATATCAAAAAAGAAGAAGCTAATGAATTGTTTGAAATCCTGAGTAAGGAGTAAAATAAAATGAATAGAAGTAAGAGAGTTTTCACACCAGAACAACTAAGAATACTAGATAAACAAGAAGTATTATCTAGAACTAAAATGCGAAAATTAAAAACAATTAGTGATATGGCATATAAATTAATGATTGAAAATGGTATTAATGATACAACTTTAAATGATATTGCCGATGGTTGTGATATTACGAGAAGAACTATTTATAATTATTTTGATACTAAGATTAATTTACTTAATTATTTAATGATAGAAATAACTAAAGAAATTGATCCTGATTTTCATATTGATTATAATTATGATCACAGTGCAATTGAAAATTTTGAGAGAGCTTTAAAAATAAACTTTGATGCTTATTATCGTAATATTGATAAGTTTAAATTTATTACTCAAGTAAGAATGTATCTTTCATATCAAAAATATGAAAATGATTATAAAGATGTCTCTTTAGCAATGCATGATTCATTTGTGGTTGAATTAGTTAATATTATAGAACGAGGTCTGCAAGATAAAAGCATTAAACAAATTGATTATCCAACTAAAAAAGTAGCATTAATGATTTATCAATCGTTATATGGTTATTTATCTACAATTACAATCGGTAAAGACATTGCATATGAGAAGTATATTGAAAAATGTCAGATTTATGAGTATATGATAATCAGATTTTTAAAAGCCAAAAAGTAATAATTTTAATAAAGTTGATGGATCTCATCTTTGACAGTTCTAATATTATCAAAGCGAAAACATTCAGTATTTACTGAGGATTTTCGCTTTTTACTATATTAAAATTTTGTAGTAAATAATTCTTTATTTATATATTTTTTTCTAAAAAATAAAAATAAACTTTGAACAAGTATCTCAAGGGTATTTTGATTATTTATTAATAATTTATGATAAAATAAGTTTTGTTTTTATTTATTAAGGCATTAATATATTAACTTTTTTATCAGTATTAAAGTCTAAAAATTTATATAAAAAAATTACTAATATTTTTAAAAGCAAAATGGTAATCTTTCTAAATAATGTTTGATATAATACTACACAGGAGGATTAGAAAAATGAAAAAATTTAAATGTACAGTCTGTGGTCATATCCAAGACAATAATGAAAAATGTGAGTTATGTGGTGTTGGGCCAGAGAAATTCGTTGAAGTGGAAATTAATGAAGATGAATTAACTTGGGCTCAAGAACATGAACTTGGAATTGCTAAAGGTGTTGACCCTGAAATATATGAAGGTTTATTAAAATGCTTTGAAGCTGAAGTAACTGAAGTAGGAATGTATTTAGCAATGGCTCGAGTAGCTTATCGTGAAGGTTATCCAGAAATTGGTGAAACATTACGTGCTATCGCATGGGAAGAAGCAGAACATGCTGCTAAATTTGAAGAATTAGCTCAAGATAAAATCTTTGGAACAACTGAAGAAAACTTAGTAAAAATGATTTATGGAGAAAATGGAGCTTGTGAATTACGTTATCAAATAGCAACTAATGCTAAGAAACAAAACCTTGATGCTATTCATGATGCTGTTCATGAAATATCTAAGGATGAAGCAAGACATGGTCGTGCTTTACAAGGAATGTTAAAAAGACATTTTAATAAATAAATATATAATTGTAGCTAAAAAAGAACTTGATTCAAGTTCTTTTTTTTACTTTATAATAATATCAATTATATTATCAATTGGTAAGTTATGATCATTGATATTAAGGGTCCGATTGAAATAATCAACATTACTAATATGTCCTTCCATCATGATAATTTGATTATCTTTTAAGTAACTGACACTTGTGATTAAGTTATTATTAAGAGCATGCTTAAGTTGATAATCTAAATAATTTTTTTTATCTTCTAATAATTCTATATCTAAAAGTTCTATTTCAACAGCTTCTTGGAGTTGTTCTTCATTACTAACAACAGCTGAAAAAGCATGCCATTTTACAATCCCTCGAGGATGAAATTGGTAATTATCATTATTATTATTATTTAGCATTATGACCACCAATTAATTTCTTTCTTGAAAAATAAAGGGAATCGGGAACAAGAGCACTAGCTTTAAAAATCGTATTTTCCCCATATTTAGTATTGACTATATCAGCTGCAAAATCACTTTTAATTGAAGATTTTTTGTTATAAGTAAATATATCTAATTGATTATTTTCTAAAGAAGATAGTTTAGTAAAGGATAAACCAATTTTTCTAATACTAGCATCTTCAACATCTTCATCAAACATCTTTAAAAAGACTTTAGTGATTTCTTTTAAATCAATGGTTGGACTAATTAATTTAGTTTGTTTAGAGAAACTACTAAGTCCTTCATTTAAAGAATATCTTACATGAAGAGCTAACACTTGGGACATTTTATGATCGTGGCGTAGCCGTTCACTTTGATTGATTATCAATTCTTTTAATATCGGTCTAACTTGTTCTTTAGGGGTATTCTTATATAATGTATGGGAAATGTTATAACCTTTTCTTTCACTTAGTACTTGTTGGTCTTGGATTTTACTGATATCAATACCATTAGCATGTAAAAATAATTCTTCACCCATAATACCAAATTCATTGACAAGCTGATAAATATCATAATGAGCTAAGTCTTTCATTGATGTTATCTTTAATTTCTTTAATCTTCTAGCAATTCCTTGGCCAATACCCCATATCGAGGTTAAATCAGTAATAGACCATAGTTTTTCTTCTAAATCTTCATAATGCCAATGAGCAATATAATCATCACGATATTTAGCTTCAATATCTAGAGCATATTTAGCCATTAACATATTAGGACCAATACCACAAGTTGCACATAATTTAAAGCGAAGATAAATTTCATTTAATAAAAATTGAGCTAATTCATCGACTGTTTTATTATATAATTTTAAGTAGCTAGTTGTATCAATAAAGACCTCATCTACAGAATAAATAAGAATATCATTACTAGAAAAATATTCTAAGTACATTTTAAGAATTTGATTACTAATATAAATATAATAAGCAATTCTAGGTTTAGCAATATAAATATCTAAATGTTTTGGTAGTTCAAATAACCTTAACCGACCAGGAACACCTTGAGCTTTTAAAGCAGGACTGACAGCTAGGATAATACTACCTTTACCACGGCTTGTATCAGCGACGACTAAATTAAATTTAAAAGGATCTTTATTAAGAGCAACACACTCAACTGAAGCATAAAAACTTTTTAAATCAATACATATAATTTGGTCATATAATTTAAATTGTTCAAGCATCAAAATATCCTCCTCTATTTACGATATAACATTGTATAAAATATTCTTCCAAACATCTCTTCTTTATGAATAATTTCAAAACCTATTTTCTGATATAATTTAACGACTTGCGGTTTATCAGAATCAGCAATCAATGAAACATTCTGATTATCTTGACTAATAACTTCGCTAATCATCTTAGTAGCAATCCCTTGATGACGAGCCTTAGCAGCTACACCAATAGTATCAATATAATAAGAATTAATAGTAGCTTCAATTGGGAAAGTATATTTGATATGATAATCATCATTTAGAAGTTTACTCATATTATTATTATAAAATATTTCTTTTTGACTATGATAAAGATTAAGACAAGCTAAGATTGTTCCATCAGCTTCATAAACAATAAAATTCTGATAAGAAAATTTATTATCTTCTTTATCATAGAAATATTTTAAAAGAGCAGTTATTTTATAAAGGTCATCACTCTGTAGAATATCGATAAAAACACATCCAGAAGCTTCTAATATTAAAGAAGCGATACTATCAAAATCATTTAATTGCGCTTTTCTTGTTTGAGGGATACTGTTCATCATTATTTCTCCATTCCTAATATTATAAACCTATTATACTATATTTAATAAAAAGATTGTTCACATGGAACAATCTGCTTTTATTTATAGGCTTTTTTATAAGTCTTAATAATTTTTTGATTACCATTATAGTCTGAAATATAACGATAAGCACCTTTACCTAATTTACCATAACTATTATATTGGTGAAGGGTACGTTTAATAATCTTACCATTATGATAATCATAATTATAATGATTTTCTTGAATACCATTAGTTCGATAATTAGTTTGGAAATAATCATAACGATCACCATTAGTTCGACTATATTTAATATAAGTCTTACTCTTATACTTACCATTATTATGATAAGTATAAAGAGAATGACTATAAAGAATAGTAGCATAATTACCATTATTTAGAATAACATTTTGATAATTCTTTATTTCTAAAAGTTGTCCTTTAGCATTATAAATAGTAGTATAAGTATCACGATAATTTACTTTATCTTTGAGATAGCTATAAGCATTAAAATATTTAGTAAAACGATTAAGTTTACCATTACTAAAATAGGTATAAGATTGATGTTCAGTAATATTTAAATTCTTTCTAAAATAAAGATCATAAGATAGTTTAATATTCTTGTTATTATACTTTAGTTCTGATTTAATATATTTTAACTGTTTATCAAAATAAACTTGCTTAGAACTTAAATACTGACATGATTTCTTAGCTTCATTTAAGTTATCTAAAGTAGGTTCATCTTGAAAACAATTTTTCTTATTATCAAATGTATACTTTAAGATGGTAGCATCATTACTATTAAGTTCTTGAACTAAGTACCATTTATTATTTTTATTTTGAAATTTATATGTAATACCATTGTCACTTAAATTTAATGTTTCATCAGCAAGTACTCTTTTATTATTATAATTAAATAAGTAAATAAATGCTAAAACAATTATGACAATAAAACTAATTCCTTTTTTCATTAATTGATCACCCTCACAATAGAATTATCATAACATAAAAATTAAAATAATTAAATAGTTTATGATTTAAAATATAACAATACGTAAAGTAGTAACAATTCTTTATTTATTATTTTATTACTAAAGTACTAACATTATAATTATTATTTAAATTTTCATAAAAGAGATGCTTAGCTTTAGGAAAATTAATTATCATATTAATAACTATCAATGCTAATACGATGATATAAATAAAGGGAATATTAAAATAATTACTAACAATATTAATCATTCCAAAACTAGGTAAAACTAATAATATAATTAAGTATCTTATTAATAAAGAAGAAAAATCAGTTTTAATAAGTTTAATATTAACTATTTTCTTACCAATTGTATTATTAAAGAGAGCATGTAAAACAATAAAATACAAACCAAATATGATATAGAAAATAATATTAACATAGTTAGATAAATCATTATTTCTTGATAATAATCCAATGATTATCACAATGATAATTTGGCTAATTCTGATGATTAATAAGTCAATTATAAAAGCAATGATCCGACGGGAATAACTGACATTCTTACTATGCTTGATACTGTTTTCATCTAAGATATTTTTATTAGGAACAAACTTAAATAAACCACCTAGTCCATAACCCATTATGCCACCAAGGGTATTTAACATTAAATCATCGACATCAAATAAACGATAAGGATGAGGGTAAAGACCATAAACACCACTCAATTGAGTAAGTTCAAAGAATAAAGATAAAAAGAAAGTAAATAAAATGACTTTTTTAAGTGATTTATGATAAAAGGTTGCTAAATAGAGACCAAAAGGAATAGTTAGAAAGATATTAAATAGTGGTTGTAAAACCACTCCTTGTTTTAAGGCTGGTAAATAAGTATGATAATTACTTAAAACTAGTTTAGATTCCTTAAAAAAATCACTTATAAAATTAAAGGGTACCAACTGCGTATAACTAGCTCTGGTGGGAATTGCATCTGGATGTGGTAAAGGTAGTACAACTAAATAATAAGCACAAAGTAAGTATAAGAAAAAACTTAAAACAATAAAACTTTTTAATTTAGATATAGCTCCATATTTATGATATTGAATAATTAAATAGGGAAGTGTTAAAGCAATGGCAATTAAAGGGAAAGTAATAAAAGCCGTTTTAATAGGGAAAAAATAAATGTTCATTAAAATCACTCCTTATAATTATTATACAAATAATTAATATCAAATCAACAAATAGCAACAACAAATTGCAATATTTAAACAGATAATGACTAATAATTCATGATATAATTATACAGGTGATTAAATTGAGAAATAATAAATATGAACAATTGAATATCTTAACATTAATGGCGATGATTATGATTTATACCATCCATTATTTTAATTATTTTAATAAATATTTGAATAGTAGTATTGAACTTTATTTAGCAAGTATCTTAAGAGGTATTGCTTTAATTGCGGTATTAATATTTGTAGCGATAACAGCCTATAGCAATCTTTATTTAAACAAAGAAGTTAATTTTCAAAAACTACTCCTTTATATTATTCTACCTACCTTGTTGCTTACATATGGGTTTCATTTATTTTTTAAGGAAAGCAATGTCTATTGGAATACCAAAATAGGCTTTAGTAGTACCTGGTATGGTGATATGTATATTGGCTTAATATTGAGTATGAGTTTAATCATGTTTTTAAAAAACAAAGCTAAAAAAATGATGCTGGTAGTCGGGATATTATTAACTATCTTTGGTTATTATTATAGTATTAAAACAGGCAATGCCACTGCTTATGATTTAGGATTACTTGTGTTTGTACCGTATATTGGTCTAGCTTTGGTGTTAAACCATATTTTATTCGAATGGGATTTTCATAATAATACAATAATCATATTGTTATTAATTATCGGCTTATTATTTCAAATATATGCCTACACACCACTTAATCAGTATAATAGAATTTATATCATTAGTTATTTTAGTCCTTTTTCAATCATGTATACCTTTGGGTTTATTAAATTAATATTAAATAGTAATCTTTCTTTAAAATGGGTCAGAAAGATATCAAGAACTTCTTATTTCTTTTATTTTTGTTCATATTATGTGATAAAATATTTTAATAATTACAGCTTAGCATTCACTAAAAATAATATCTTTTTATGTTTCGTGATCGGTATTTTTTTATCATTAATGCTTAGTTATGTTTTTTATTATCTTTATGATCTTACTTTAAAAATATTAAAAATAAATAAGCATATTTAAAATTATTATTATTGAGGATAACTAATGATAAGAATAATTCAATTAATTATCATAATAGCTATAACTTTTCATAATGAATAAATATTGAATATCCTTGAAATGTATTCTCAAAGCATGGTATAATTGTAAAGCAGTAAATACACATACTATGAATTCATTGTCCGGGTGATCTTAGGATTGGAAGATGTTAGAAGTAGTAGAGGTTAAAAACAAGAGAGGAAGTATATTTATGGCAGTAGTTTCAATGAAAAAACTATTAGAAGCTGGTGTGCATTTTGGACACCAAACAAGAAGATGGGATCCAAAGATGGCCCCATATATTTACACAGCGAGAAATGATATTTATATCATTGACTTACAAAAAACAACTCGTAAAATTGATGAAGCCTATAAAGCAATTAAAGCAATTGCAGAAAAAAGTGGAAAAATTTTATTTGTAGGAACAAAAAAACAAGCACAAGATGCTGTTCAACAAGAAGCATTACGTTCAGGTTCTTTTTATGTAAATACAAGATGGTTAGGTGGAACCCTTACCAACTTTAAAACTATCAAGAAAAGAATTGCTCGTTTAAATGAAATCGAAGCAATGGCAACTGATGGAACTTTTGAATTATTACCTAAAAAAGAAGTAATTCAAATCAAAAAAGAAGCTGCAAGATTAGAAAAATTCCTAGGTGGAATTAAAGAAATGAAAAAAATGCCGGATGCTATTTTTGTAGTAGATCCTAAAGTTGAAAGAAATGCTATTTTAGAAGCACGTAAATTAGGAATACCAGTATTTGGTATTGTTGATACTAATTGTGATCCTGATGATGTTGACTTTGTTATCCCTGCTAATGATGATGCTATTAGAGCAGTTAAATTAATCATTACAGCTATGGCTGATGCTGTTGTTGAAGCTAAGGGTGGCGTTTTAGAAGTAGCTTATACTAAAGATGAACCAAGTGAAGATCGTCGTGATAACCGTCGTGATAATAATCGTGACAATAATCGTGATTACAATAATAAAAGAGATTATAAAAAAAGAGAAGAAGCATAACGATAATAAAATGAAGCTTTTTGCTTCATTTTATATGTAAAATATGGGAGGTTAGAATATGAAAGTAACAGCTCAAATGGTTAAAGAATTACGTGAAATAACTGGAGCAGGAATGTTAGATTGTAAAAAAGCACTAGAAGCTAATGAAGGTAATCTAGATGCAAGTATTGAATGGTTAAAAGAAAAAGGAATTGCTAAAGCAGCTAAAAAAGCAGATCGTATTGCTGCTGAGGGATTAACAAGAATTGTTGTTGAAGGTAATCAAGCTGTCATTGTTGAAGTAAATTCAGAAACAGATTTTGTTGCAAAAAATGAATCTTTTATTGAGTTTGTTGAAAAAATAGCTCATCACTTACTTCATACTTTACCAGCAAATATGGATGAAGCAATGGCAAGTGAATTAGAAGGTAAAACATTAGAAAAACTTATTGCTGAAGTAACAGCTAATATTGGAGAAAAAATTACCTTAAGACGCTTTGATTTAATGACTAAATCAGATAATGGAGTCTTTGGGGCTTATACTCATATGGGTGGAAAAATTGGTGTTTTAGTGGAATTAAATGATTCAAATGATGTTGATGGTGCTAAAGATGTCGCAATGCATATTGCCGCTATGAATCCAACATTTGTTCAAAGAGCAGAAATATCACAAGAATTTATTGATGCACAAAGACATACTCAATTAGAAATTACTAAAAATGATCCTAAAACAGCCGATAAACCTGAAAAAGTGTTAGCGGGAATAGTTGAAGGTAAAGTAAATAAAGTATTAAAAGAAATCGTATTAGTTGATCAACCATTCGTTAAAAACCCTGATCAAACAGTTGGTGATTATGTTAAAACATTACAAGCTAGTGTTGGTCGTGTGGTACGTTTTGAAGTTGGAGAAGGTATTGAGAAAAAAGTTGATAACTTTGCAGATGAAGTTATGGCCCAAGTTCAAGGTAATTAAGACGCTACTTTTTAGTGTCTTTTTTTTAAGAAAGGGGAATAATAGTGTACAAAAGAGTCTTACTTAAATTAAGTGGCGAGGCCCTTGGCGATAGTGAAGCCAGTATTAGTTCAAAACAAATGCTTAATATTGCCCAGGAAATTAAAAGTGCTCATGAGAGTGGCGTTGAAATTGCCATTGTTGTTGGTGGCGGTAACATTTGGCGTGGTAAAACGGGCGAAAAAATAGGGATGGAACGTAGCAGTGGTGATTATATGGGCATGCTAGCAACCATCATGAATGCCTTAGCAATAAAAAATGCTTTAGATGTCGTTGGTGTTGATGCTAGAGTCCAAACTTCTTTACAAATAACAGCAGTGGCTGAACCTTACATCAGAGGACGAGCGCAACGCCATATGGAAAAAGGTCGAGTTGTTATCTTAGGAGGAGGAACAGGGTTACCTTATTTCTCAACTGATACCACAGCTGCTTTACGAGCAGCGGAACTAAATGCAGATGCTATCTTGATGGCTAAGAATGGAACTGATGGTGTTTATACAAAGGATCCTAATAAATATAAAGATGCTAAAAAATATGATAAATTAACATTCATGGATATGCTTGAAAAAAACCTTGAAGTTATTGATGCGACCGCTAGTGCGATGTGTATGGATAATGATATTGATTTAGTAGTCTTTGATATGAACAAGAATGGTAATATAAAAAAAGCCGTCCTTAGTGAAGTTGACGGTACAATTATTTCAAAGGAGTTATAAAAATGAGTCAGGAAACAATAAGTAATGCAACATTAAAAATGAACAAGTCTATTGAAAGTTTTGAACATTCTTTAAGTCAGTTAAGAACAGGAAGAGCAAATCCGGCAATGTTAGATAATATTATGATTGATTATTATGGTAGTGAAACGCCTTTAAATCAAGTAGCGGCTATTACCGTTCCTGAAGGACGTCAATTATTAATTAAACCTTATGACAAGACAACATTACAAGCTATTGAACATGCTATTAATAGTGCTGATTTGGGGATTAATCCTCAAAGTGATGGTGAAAATATTCGTCTTAACATTCCCCCTTTAACGGAAGAAACAAGAAAATTATTAGTAAAAGATGTCTCTAAATATGCAGAAGATGCTAAAGTTGCTATTCGAAATATTCGTCGTGATGCTAATGATACAATCAAGAAAGATAAAGAACTTACTAAAGATGATATTCAAGGATATCAAGATGATATTCAAGATTTAACTGATAAAATTATTAAGAAGATTGATGAAATTAGTAAGAAAAAAGAAGTAGAATTAATGAGTATTTAATAAAAAGGGCACTGTCCTTTTTATTTTTAAAAGATATTTCATAGTAGTAAAAGGGCATTTGCCTTTTTATTTTTAAAGATTAATGTATAATGATATAGAAAATTAAGTGAGGTTAATAATATGGAAAATATAAAAATGAATAACGGAATTACAATTCCTATAATGGCATTAGGTACTTGGGAAGCAACCAAGCTAGATGGTTATGAGTCTTGTTTATTTGCATTGCAAAATGGATACACTCATATCGATACAGCTCGTATATATAATAATGAAGAAGAAGTTGGGCAAGCTATTAAAGATTCCAAAAAAGATCGTTCAGAATTATTTATTACCAGTAAGTTATGGAATAATGTAGGAACATATAGTGAAGCTAAAAGAGCTTTCAATGCAACTTTAGAAAGATTAGGATTAGATTATTTAGATCTATATCTAATCCATTGGCCTAATCCATTACTACATCGTGATCATTGGCAAAGTAGAAATGCTGAGGTCTGGCGAGCTTTAGAAGATTTATATGAAGAGGGTAAAATAAAAGCTATTGGTGTTAGTAATTTTATGATTCATCATTTAGAGGAATTAAAGAAAACACAAAATATTGCCCCGATGGTTAATCAAATAAGATTATGTCCAGGAGATACTAAAGAAGAATTAGTTAATTATTGTTTTAATAATAATATTGTTGTTGAAGCTTATAGTCCTTTTGCTAGAGGAGAAGTTTTTGAATCAGCACAACTACGAGCAATTGCCATAAGTCATGATAAAACAGTAAGTCAAATAGTATTAAGATGGTGTTATCAAAAGAATTATGTTTCATTGCCTAAATCAATTACACCAGTAAGAATTTTAGAAAATTTAGATATCTTTAATTTCACTTTAAATGACCAAGAAATTAAATATATTGATGAAATTAAAACAACTTATAATATGGATTCGAATGAACCTGATAAAATTGATTTTTAATAAAAAAGTATCCTTGTAAGAGGATACTTTTCATTTATGATCAGATTGCAATATCAATGTAAAACAAAGTTTTAACTTATTAGATGAGAATCATTTCTATTCGTTCTTTTCCACTACCAATATTTTTCCTTTTTAATATAATCTTACCAATTTCACTAGTTCGTTTAACGTGGGTACCACCACATCTCGTTTGCGGATATCCATCCATTTCCCAGTAACGTATTTGATTATCTTCATCAATAAAACCAGTTGTAATTATCAAATCACGTTCAATAAGATTATTCAATTCTTTTTCTACTTCAGGAAATAAGATTGAAATATTATAATCTAAATAATAATCAAGGCGTGATTTTATAGCATCAACATTAGCACCGATACGATGATCTTTAAATTCAGGGTGATTTTTGATTAGTATTTGATTACATATATCGCCACAACTATGCAATCTCATTAAGCAGTAGCGATTTAGCATATCAATTTTAATTTCGACATGATCACCTTCTTTTAAAGAATGATTCTCTAAAGTATAAATAATATCAAAACCGCGTTTAGTAGCACTTATAATATTAAAACCACCAATTGTTCCGATATCACTGGCTTGAGCACCACTAAAGGCATAGGCGATTGTTTGATTAACGGTAATATTATTACCACTGACACTTGTCACAATAGCATCACAATGATCAAGATAAGGGTCTTGCCAGAATAATTTTTTTAACATAATATTTAACTCCTTTAGGAAAAGAGGGACTCATTAAAATGAAATTAAAATTATTATTCAATAATCATTTCAATTCGTTCTTTTCCGCCACCAATATTTTTTCTTTTTAATCTTATTTTTCCAATTTCGGCCGTATTTTTAACATGGGTGCCACCACATCTTGTTTTAGGATATCCAGCTATTTCCCAATATCTTATTTGTTTTTCATCATCTTCAAAGGCTGTAACTAAAGGTAATTTCTGGTTAATAATTTTATTTAATTCAGTTTCAATTTCAGGAAATAAAGAAGAGATATTGTAATCCATGTTAAAATCAATTCTTGCTTTACTAGGGCTAACATTAGCTCCAACTCTTTTTCCATTTAGTTCGGGATGATTTTTTAAGATGATTTGCAGGCAAATATCACCACAACTATGTAAGCGCATTAAACGATGACGATTTTTCATATCAATTTTTATTTCGACATGATCATCTTCTTTTAAAGAATGATTTTCTAAAGTATAAATGATATCTAGGCCCCGCTTAGTAGCACTTATTATATTAAAACCACCGATTGTTCCCATATCACTTTCTTGACCACCACTAAAAGCATAAGCAACAGTTTGATCAACGGTAATATTATTGCCGCTGACACTTGTCACAATAGCATCACAATGATCGAGATAGGGATCTTGCCAGAATAATTTATTGACCATCATACTCAACTCCTTTGAAGCAATTATAGTCTTATTTAAATTAGTGTCAAGTAAATGACAAAATATTATTTAGTGTCAACTATTAATACTTGACAGTTCATTATATATTATGATATTATAGAATAAATTAAAGGAAAGGATGATTGATTAATGGCTGTTAAATTAAGATTAAAAAGAATGGGTGCTAAACAAAAACCATTTTATCGTATTGTTGCTTCAGATTCTCGTTCGCCACGTGATGGACGTTTTATTGAGATTATTGGAACTTATAATCCCAATACTGAACCAGCTACTGTTAATATTAAAGAAGAATTAGCATTAAAATGGATGGGTAATGGAGCTCAACCAACCGATACAGTACGAAATTTATTTTCTAAAGCTGGTATTATGACTAAATACCATGAGAGTAAACTTAAAAAATAATGAAAGATTATATTAATATTGTCAAGACAATCGTAACGCCTTTATTAGAAGATGCTTCTAGTTTAGATGTTAATATTTTATCGACTGCCAATGACAATGAAATTAAGATATTAGTTATTGCCCATGAGAGTCAAATACCTAGACTTATTGGTAAGCAAGGACGTAATGCGAATGCGATTAGACAATTAATTCGTGCTATTGCTAGTGAAGAACATAAAAAAGTACTAATAGATTTTGAATCGTTTTAATTAATTAAGAGTTTTCTACTTAAAGAAGACTCTTTTTTCATAACTTAATTAATAATAATGATATAATATTAAAAAAAAAGAAGGTGAGATTATGAAAAAGGCTATTATAGGTATATCATCTAATCAAGAATCTCAATTTGATGGTTGGTTTACTAATCATATCATTACATATGTTAAATCTGAGGCAATTGAAGCTGTTATTCAAGCTGAAGGATTACCTTTAGTAATACCAGTTACTAATGAAGAAAAGTTACTTGATTATTATTTAGAGAATATTGATGGTCTTATTATAACTGGAGGCCATGATGTTTATCCAATGTTATATGGTGAATATATTCAAGAAAAATGTGGAGAATTATATCCTAAGACCGATTATTATGATATTTATTTAATAAGAAAAGCAATAGAAAAGAAAATACCTACTATTGTAATCTGCCGAGGAATGCAAGTTGCGAATGTGGCATTTGGAGGGACTCTATATCAGGATTTACAAGCTTGTCTCCATACTGATATTAAACATCATGCTCCACAAGAGGGTAATATTAATGTTCATTCTTTAAAAATAGAAGATAATGATTCTATTTTTAGTACTTTAACAGGATTAAAAAATCAAATATTTGTGAACTCAATTCATCATCAAGGTATTGATAAACTAGCGGATATTTTTAAAATAGTAGGAAAAAGCGAAGATGGTTTAATTGAGATAATTGAACTAAAAAGTAATGATCAATTCTTTGTTGGAATACAATTTCATCCAGAAATATTAGCTGTTTATGATCAAAAAGCAATGCTTAATTTATTTAGAGGTATGATTTATTATATAGAAAAAGGTAGGGATTTAACAAGTGATTAATGTTGGATATGTCGTAGGGTTTCATGGCTTAAAAGGTGAAATAAAAATAAAATCAACGAGTGATTTTATTGATAAACGTTTAAGTAAAGGTAATAAGCTTTTGTTAGTTAAGGACAATGATGAACAAGAAGTAACTATTAAAAGTAGTCGTAATCATAAAAATACTTATTTAGTTTATTTAGATGGTTATAATAATTTAAATGAAGTTGAAAAATTTAGAGGGTATAGTATTAAAGTTAATGAAGATGATTTGTATCCTTTAGAAGAAGATGAATATTATCATTTTGAATTAATTGGTTTAAAAGTTTATGATTATCAAAATAATCTACTAGGTAGTATTAGTAGTATTCTTGAAACAGGAGCTAATGATATTTTAGTAATCAAAGAAAATAATCAGGAAATAATGATACCTTTGATTAAAAGTATTGTGAATGAAATAAATATTTCAAAGGGAATTATTACTTTGTTTGAAATAGATGGTTTATTCTAATGAGGTTTAAAATATTAACGTTGTTTCCGGATTTAATAAATAGTTTTAAAAATCATTCGATTATTAAAAGAGCTCTTGATAATAATAAAATATTTATTGAAACGATTGATTTTCGGGAATATTCAACTAATAAACATCATAAAGTCGACGATACTCCTTATGGTGGTGGAGCAGGTATGGTTTTAGCTGTTCAGCCAATCTATGATGCGCTACAAGCCCAACGAAGTAATGATAGTAAAATAATTTTATTATGTCCGACAGGGAAACCATTCAAACAAGAAGAAGCTAAAGCATTAAGTTTAGAAAAAGAATTAATTTTTATTTGTGGTCATTATGAGGGTTATGATGAAAGAATCAGAGATTATGTTGATTATGAATATTCGATTGGTGATTATGTTTTAACTAGTGGGGAACTATCGTGTATGGTAATGGTTGATGCTATTGCTCGCTTAGTTGATGGTGTTATTGAAAAAGATTCTTATCAAGATGATTCATTTCAAAATGGTTTATTAGAATATCCACATTATACTAAACCAAGAATATTTGATAACAAGGAAGTACCTGAAGTTTTACTTAATGGTCATCATGCTAAAATTAATGAATTTCGCTTAGTCGAATCAATTAAGAAAACAGCGGCTAATCGTCCTGATTTACTTAATAATGAAAACTTAAGTGGAACTATCAAAAATAAAATAAAAGAAGTTCTTTCTCAAAATAAATAATTTAAAGATCGATAGATATCTTTTCATAAGCTGGTAACAGCTTATTTTTTTATAAATAAATGTCTTTAAAATATTATTTAATTTTCATTATCACTTTCTACAAATAGTAAATATTTAAAATATTAATTAACATAATTAATATAATCGTAACTTTATGATTACAATGTTAAAAAATATGATATAATATCTAAGAGAAATTTATGAGTAAAGGAGAGAAAAAAATGAAAAAAAGTTTTAAATTAGCTTTAGTAGTGTTATATTTATGCTTAATAACATTATTTATAAATACACCACTTAAAGCTAAAATCATTAGTACTAATAATAGCGAGTTTATTAATATTAATGATACTGAAAAAAGAGCCTTAAATAATTCTACTAGTTATACACTAGTTAAGAATGATAACCCCTTTTATCATCATCTTAAGGCCGATAATGATGAAATCTTTATTTTACTTGGTGGTGTTTTAGGATCCCATTCTTCTGAAATAGGAGATATCTATGATTATTATAAATCACGTGATGATAATGAATCTGCTCTATCCTATGCCTTATTCAGTCCTGATTATAGTAGTCTAAATGATGAACAATTTAATAAATTTTTTGCTTTACCTAATACTCGTACTGATATCACAAGAAAAAGTTGGATGAAAATAATGTTATGGGCCTATGAAGCTCGTAATGAGCATCCTAACGATTTTGATTTATTTAAACCTGGGGTCGAATCAAGAGAAGCCTGGCAAGGCCCATATGGACCAATGCCTAAAAAATTTAGTTTGGGTTTTCGCTTAAGTACACCTGAAGTCCAACCTGATAATGGGACCTGGAGCGAATTTTATCACACAGCTTTAATGTATCAAGAAATGATGCAACAATATAAAAGTAATAAAAATACAATCTTAAATATTAAATATAATGCCATTGATAATGATACTGGTCAAATCAGTTTTGAACATGATGGTTTTGTACCTCATGAATCACAATACTTAGGGATAGAAGGTAAAAAGATTTATGATACTTATTTAGAATGGGATGATAATGAAGATTTTGATATTATTATTAATGGTACTAAATACGATAATAATATTCATAATTCTATACCCATCAAAATTGAAGATGATATTATCTTTAAGCAAATTAATCAAGATAATAAAGATATTGATGTAAAAATAATTGATAAACAAATATATTTAAAAGCAGCTTCTATTAAAGGAGCAGTTATGCGACTACAAGGGCCTTATACATATTCAATGGATTTAGTTCATGGTAGTGCTCAATTTGGAACATTAAGTAGTACTTTAAAATTACAATTAAGTAAAGAGATTACACCAAATCAAGATAATGTCATTCAAGATAATCCTCCAAAAGACAATATACCTCATAATCCATCACTTCAAGATGAACCTTCTAAAGATAAGGAAACGCATAAGGTCATTATCAATAAAACATCACCAAGTAATAATCAATCAATTAAAAAAAGATTACCGCATAGCGGAAATAATGATTTAATGATAAGTTTAAGTATGGTAGAAATCATAGCTCTAATAGGATTATTTGTTTATATGAGAAAAAAAGAATTCATTAATAATACTAATATTTAAAGATAGAGAATTAACTTAAAATAATTATAATGCTAAAAATTCTTTGAGAATATTATATATTATATAAGATATTATGGTAAAATATTCCTAAGGAGTTGATAATAATGAAAAGAATAATAAGTATAGTATTAGGATTGTTTCTTATTGTTGGGTGTGGTGGAGTTAAACAAGATGAAACAATCAAAAAGGAAGCTATTAATGCTTATGTTAAGAAAATTAATGATATAACGAGTAAGAAAACCATTAATTTTACAATTAATGGACAACTAAAAGTAGAGAAATCAGAAATGGTACCAGAAAGTATGAATTTAATGTTGAATGGTGAAGGGAAAATTAATATTAAAGATTTTCTTTCAGAAATGAAATTTGACTTTAAAGATGGTTCTAATGCTGGAGGTAATATGGGTATAGGGATGTATTTTGATAAAGAGTATGTCTATCTTAATATGATGGGTATGTGGCAGAAATTTAAAATGAGTATTACAGAAGATAATCTGGATATTACTAATAAATTTCCTCAAGCCAATTATAAAGATACCAAAGTTTTCTTTGAATCATTAAAAAATAGCTCTTATGCTAAAAAAGATAATTACTATCTTATTAATGGTGATATGGACAAAGAAGCTCTACTTGCTTATAATAAGACTTTACCTAAAGATCAACAAATGAGTGAACAAGAATTAAAAGAATTTAATAAGAGCCTTAATGATATCAAAGTTTCAGTTGAATTTAAAATGCCAACTAATTCAGATGCAAACTTAGAAGTTACGGCAAAGCTATCAGTACCTAGTATTGGTTTAAAAAATGCTGGCCCTTTTATTGTGAAATTAAGAGGAACTAATGATAATATCCTTATTCCTCAAGCAGCTAAAAATGCTAGTGTAGCGTATTAAAAAATATGAAAAAATATTAATGGAAAAGGAGAAATAGCATGATTAAATTAAATAATATTTCGAAGAAGTATGGAGGATCATCTAAGTTTGCTGTAGCTCCTGTTAATTTAACGATTGATGATGGTAAAATTATTGGTTTTATTGGTCCTAATGGGGCTGGTAAAAGTACTACTTTAAATATGATTAGTGGGATATTAAGTCCTTCAGAGGGTGATATTTTGATTAATAATCATTCAATAATTCATGATGCCTTAGAGGCTAAAATGGAAATGTCGTATGTTCAAGATAATCCTGATGTTTTTTTGAAATTAACAGGTTATGAATATTTAAATTTTATTGGTAATGCTTATAAAGTCGAACCTAGTCTTTTAAAAGAAAGAATTGCTACTTTAAGTAAAGAGTATTTAATGGATGATAAGTTAAATCAATTAATTGATTCTTATTCACATGGCATGAGACAAAAGATTGTTGTAATTGGGGCTTTAATTCATGATCCTAAAGTCTTATTATTAGATGAACCATTAACAGGGCTAGACCCGCAAGCAAGTCGTATTTTAAAAGATTCAATGAGAGATCATGCTAATAAAGGAAATACCGTTCTTTTTTCAACTCATGTTTTGGAAGTAGCTGAAAAATTATGTGATGAAATCATCATCATTAATCAAGGACAAATAGTATATCAGGGGTCTTTAGAAGATTTAAAAGCTAAATATCAAGAAGGAATTAGTTTAGAAGATATTTTCTTAACTATCATCAGTGCTAATGTTTAGTAAAATATTATTCAATATTTTCCATAAAGATACCCAATCGATTAGACTTCTGAAGACTTCCAAACTAAAAAAATCATTATTTACTTTATTTCTTTTTGTTGTTATTATCGGTTCTGTCTGTGCCATAATATCACCCTTAATAATTTATAGTGATGATATTAAAAAACTTATCCCAATGTTTAATTTAGGGATAATATTCTTAATTATTGGTTTTTATATAATGTATACAATTTGCTTTATTAGCGTCTTTGGATATATGTATGCTTATTGTTACTTAGATAAGAATATTAATAACTATCTTGTCTTACCAATAAATCCAAAAACATTTATTAATACTAAACTTGTTTTTATTTATTATAATGTCATTTTAATATGTGGTATTGTTTTTCTACCATTTCTAGCTTTATATTTTGTTTATGGTGGGTTCTCACCAATATCATTGCTTTCAGCATTGTTTTATTTTCTAACATTACCTATTATTATGATTTATTTTGCAAATGTAATAATTGGAACAATAATGTTCTTTGTTAATAAACTAAAAAATAAAGTACTTGCCAAATATTTAGTAGTTGGCTTATATATGGCTATTATTTTTGCTATTTATATTAGTTTTCTAATAATTACGCAAACTGGTGGTGAAAATGAAGATATTCAAGCCCTTATTGCCAGTGTAACTGGTATTATGAACAAGATTAAGCCTGTTTTCTTTTATGCTAATTTAGGAGTTAGTGTTCTTAATCATCATGATATATTTAATTTTATCATCATGTTAGTTCTTAGTATTGGTGGTTATTTAAGTATCATATATTTTAGTAAAGTATATTATCCTGGAGTTATTGGTTTTAATGAAGGGGGCAGTATTTTTAAAAGAAAAAATAAAACTAATGTTAAGATGCAGAACAATTCGATGACAAAGTGGTTTTTTATGAAAGAGTTTAAAGAACTAACCAGAAACACTACTTACTTTTTTAATACTTTATTTGGAAATATTATAGTTGTTGTTATTTATCTAGGAATAATGGCTTATCAATATTTTATTAATGGCTTAAAAGAAGAAATGGCCAGTATAAATATTAATAGTTTGCTTAGTATTCCCTTAGTTATTGTTATTGTAATTAGTATTGGAACCTTTTTTACCCTCTTTAATAATGGAGCTGCTTCTTCTTTAAGTCGTGAAGCTAAAAATATTAAAATCATTCAATCATTACCAATTAACTTTACTAAAGCTTTTTTTGGCAAAGTATTATTTCATTTCTTGGTTGATTTTTTCACCTTATTTATTTTTATTATTATTGCGATGAGTATGTTAAGCATTAACATTACTTATATGGGAATTGCAATACTAACTATTATAATAGTTACTTTAGCAACAATCCTAATTCCAATCTGTATCGATTTACGTTTTTATAATTTTGATTGGGAATCAGAAACAGTCGTTGTTAAAAGAAGTCGTCCTATTATTTTAAACATGGTATGTAGCTTTGTTTTAATGGGTGTCATTTATGCAATGAGTGCTTTACTTTATATTAATACGCAAGATATTAAAGTCCTAGCCTTTAGTTTAGCAGGCTTCTTTATATTATTACTGTTCGTATTAATCTTTGTCTACAATAAACTTACTAAAAGATTCATGAGTCAAATTCAAGAAAAATAATATAATAAAAGAGTAGTTATTTATAAGAATAATTACTCTTTTTATTATGGTTATTCAATTGATTTTAAAGATTCAACCATATCAATCTTTTTAATTTGGCTCTTCATAATTATATTGACAATTAAAGTAAAAATGATAGTTATGACAAAGGCAATAATGTAATTAATAAGTGGTTGTTCTTGAATAAAATAAATATCATTAGCTTCAATATGAGACATAATATAATGATGTAAATAAGTACCAAAAACAAGCCCGATACTAAGACCTAAGATACTTAGAATAAGATTTTCTTTTAAAACATAGTTAGATACTTCTAAATTATTAAATCCTAAGACTTTCAAAGTTGCTAGTTCGCGTTTTCTTTCAATAATATTGATACTTGTTAAACTAAAAGAAACAATTATTACTAAAAAACCTGCAAAAGCAATCATAATATAAACCAAGTTATTAATACTTGCTAATGATTTAGCAACTATATCTTGAAGAAAACTATCATCATCAATAGCTTTAATAAATGAGTAATCTTCAAGTTTCTTTAAAACATCTTTATCTTTAGTATTACTTAATTTCAAATATAAAGTATTATATTTATTAATCTTAAAGCTCTTAGTAAATTGGTTATGATTAATGTATAGATAATTACCGACATAATTATCAGTAATACCAGTAATTTTAATTACATAGTCTTCATCTTGATAAGTAATTCTTAAATTATCATTGCTCTTTAAATGTAATTTATCCGCAATCTTCCTTGTCACAATAACACTATTATCAGTAAAACTCTTATTAAAAGTAATTATTTTATTTAATTGTTGTGCACTCTCAGGACTAATAATCGTAATATCATTAGCTTTATTATTAATATTAATAGTTCCATTTAAACGATAAGTAGCGAGAACTTGCTCAAGATTTTTAAGTTTCTTAACATCTTTAATATAATCATTAATAGTTGTTTTACTAACTGAATCAGTATAAGCAAGAGCTTGATAATGATAGATATCACTAAATTGTTTATCGATGATAGGTTCTACTGAAGATAATATTCCTAAACCAGTCATTAATAAACCACTACAACCCATAATGGCTAGAATACTCATCAGTAATCTCTTTTTATAACGAAAGATATTTCTTAGATTAACTTTACTTAAAAACTTCAATCTTTTCCATAAAAAATTAATTTTTTCAATAAGAATTTTTTTACCTTGAATCGGTGTTTTAGGTCGTAATAATTGAGCTGGTTTTTGATGAGTCTCTTTGAACGATATCACAAGGGTAGTAATAATAATTAAAGTTAAAGTGATACCTAGAGCTTGTAAACTAATATCAAAATCATAATAAACTTTAGTATTAGGTAATGAATAAAGAATACTATATGATTTCATGACAGTAGGTGGGATTAAATGAAAACCGATAAAGAATCCCATTATACTACCGATAATTGTGGATAAAAAAGCATAGAGAAAATAAACAAAGATACTAATTATATTAGAATAACCCATTGAACTAATGGTACCCATTAACATGCGATCATCTTGAATATTACGAGTCATAGCACTAGAACAAACTAAAGCTGTTACTAAAAAGAAGATTATGGGAAAAATAGCCCCAATTTCTTTAATCCGTTCCGAATCGATATAAAAAGCATCAATGCTTTTATTATCAAAACGACTAGTTAAGTAGTCTTCATTAAAAACTTTTTTTATTATCTTAAGTTTTTTATCCACAAAATCTTGATAATTATTAGTAAAAGTATTATTACTTGTTTTATTAGGATAACTAATGCTTAAAGCATTATATTTACTTGGTAGAGGCATATTTTTAAAATAATCATCGGTATAACTTTCTTGAGAATAAATAATAAGATTAATTTTCGATGGACTAATACTACTATAACCACGATACTTTATACTTAAATATTGAGGACTATCAACTAAACCAACAACAAGACATTGTTTAGTAGTGCCATTAAGATTAATCTTAATCTTCTTATTTAGTAAATTATCATTATTAGCATCAACATAACAATCATTATCTTCCCTTATTTGTTTACCTTTAACTAAATAGGGGATATTATAATGAAGATTTGTCTGTATTTTCGCAATATATTCATGACTATCATAATCAGCCTTAACATCAAGAATACGATATTTTTCATAATTAATACTATTATCCAGTTTAATAAGATCATCTATTTTTTGATCCGTAATTAAAAAAGGGGTTAATACTTCAATATCACTGGCTTTTTGTTTATCAAAATAAGCTTGAGCATTTTGTTGCATCATTTTTGAAACATCTAAAACCCCAACATACATAGCTACCCCAATAGCACAAATCATTACTAAAGAGAAGAATTGTGATTTAGTATTATTTATTTTAGAAAATAGTAATTTAAAAATAATCTTTAACATTTTTACCACTCAACTTCATCAATATTTTGCGGATTTTCATTATAATATTCATTATATATTAAACCATCTTTCATATGAATAATATGATCACCAATAGCTTCAATAGCATGATTATGAGTAATAATAATAATACTCATTCCTAAATTTCTACTCATCGCTTGTAGGATTTTTAAAATATTTTTACCTGTTTCAAAATCAAGGGCTCCAGTTGGTTCATCACAAAGCATTAACTTGGGATTTTTAACTAAAGCACGAGCAATCGCAACCCGTTGCTGTTGGCCACCAGATAATTGAGCGGGGAAATTATTAAGACGATCTTCTAGACCTACTAATTTTAATATTTTACGAGCATTAAAAGGATCTAAAGCAACTTCCTTTGCCATTTCGACATTTTCTAAGGTGGTTATATTAGGTATTAAATTATAAAATTGAAAAACAAAACCAATATCATGACGACGATATTTAGTTAGTTTCTTATTATTAAATTTAGTGATATCTTGCTTATCAATGGTTAAACAACCACTACTGGCACTATCCATCCCTCCAATAATATTTAAAAGGGTCGTCTTACCAGCTCCACTTTGACCAACAATAATTACTAATTCTCCTTTATTAATATTTAGATTAATACCATTTAAAGCCTTAATTTTAATACTTCCCATTTCATATATTTTTTTTAAGTCCTTAATCTCAATATATGACATTTCAACACCCTCTTTTTTCAATTATAACATAAATAAATTATTAACTAATACTATAAATAAATTATTATTATCATTTACAAATATTATGTAAACCAAAATGTTATTAAAATATTTTAAATAGTAGTTATTAAATATTTTAGGGGATTATTATACCATTATTTAATAATAAAATAAGAAATTAAAATGATAATACTTGTAAAAAAAGTTAGTTGTACTATAATGAAAATATAATTTATTTTGGAGGATAAAATAATGAAAAAAATTATTATTGATGGCAAGAGTTTAACTCTTGAAGATTTCGTTGCAGTAGCACGTCATGAAGCTAAAGTAGAATTTAGTAATGAAGCTGTTGCAGCAATGCAAACTAGTCGTGATTTAGTTGAACATTTTGTTGAACATGATGTAGTTCGTTATGGTATTACGACTGGATTTGGTTTTTTAAGTGAAGTAACAATCAACAAAAAAGATACTTCAAAACTACAAGAAAATTTAATTATTACTCATGCTGTTGGAGTAGGTAATCCTTTTCCTATTGAAGTAGTTCGCGGTATTATGTTATTGCGTGCTAACTCAATTGCTAAAGGTCATTCTGGAGTTAGAGTAAGCACTGTCCAATTATTATTAGATATGTTAAATGAAGGAGTTATTCCTGTTGTACCTGAAAAAGGAAGCTTAGGATCTTCAGGAGACTTAGCACCATTATCGCATGTTATTTTACCAATGTTAGGTTATGGTGAAGTTTACTATCAAGGTAAGAAGTTTAGTGGTAAAATCGGCATGAAAAAAGCCGGTCTAGCAACCATTACCTTATCTAGTAAAGAAGGTTTAGGTTTAAATAACGGAACCCAAGCGATGACTAGTGTAGGAGCTTTAGCTGTATATGATGCCATTAAAACGGTAAAACTTGCCGATATTTGTGCTTCAGTTACCCTTGAAGCTTTACGTGGTATTACTGATGCTTATGATCCTCGCATTCAAGAAGTAAGAGGTCACATTGGACAAATTGCGACCGCTAAAAATTTATTAAAATTAGTTGAAGGAAGTAATAGTGTTACTAGACAAGGTGATTTACGAGTTCAAGATGCTTATGCCTTAAGATGTTTACCACAAATACATGGAGCTAGTAAAGATGCGATTAACTATGTTAAAGGAAAAGTTGAAATAGAATTAAATGCTGCGACAGATAATCCTTTGATTTTCCCAGATACTAATGATGTTATTAGTGGTGGAAACTTCCATGGACAACCAATGGCTTTACCTTTTGATTTTTTAGGAATTGCTTTAAGCGAACTTGCTAATATTTCAGAACGTCGTATTGAAAGATTAGTAAATCCAGCCTTATCTAATGGCTTACCAGCTTTCTTAGTAAAAAAATCAGGATTAAATAGTGGTTTTATGATTGTTCAATATTCTGCTGCTGCTTTAGTAAGTGAAAATAAAATTTTAGCTCATCCAGCTAGTGTTGATAGTATTCCATCTTGTGCTAATCAAGAAGATCATGTTTCAATGGGAACAATTGCTGCTCGTAAAGCTCGTGAAATTCTTACTAACTTACAATATGTATTAAGTATGGAATTATATGCAGCTTGCCAAGGTATTGATATTCGTAAAGTAGATACTTTAGGAAAAGGGTCTAAAATTGCTTATGATTTAGTTCGTTCAAAAGTATCATATATGAAAAATGATCGTGTTATGAAACCAGATATGCTTAAAATTGATGAATTAGTTACTTCTCATCTTATTGTTGATGAAGTTGAAAAGAAAATTGACTTATTGGAAATTTAGAAAGTAGGTAAGGTAATGGCTTTAACAAATGTCGATATAAAAAAAGGGATGGATATTAAATTAGATTACATTCCTAATGAGATTCCTGAATTTGTCCAAGGTATCAGAAGAGCTCCTAAAAGAGAATTAACTTTAAGCGAAAGTGATATCGAATTAGCATTAATGAATGCTTTGCGGTATATTCCTGAAGAATATCATGAAATGTTAGCTCCTGAATTTTTAGATGAGTTAATGACTATGGGAAGAATATATGGTTATCGTTTTCGTCCAGTAGGGGCCATTGTACCACAGGCTATTGATGAATATGATGGTAAGACCATTGAAGGGAAAGCATGTCAAGTAATGATTGATAATAATCTATCATTTGAAATTGCTTTATATCCATATGAACTAGTAACTTACGGTGAATCAGGACAAGTATTTCAAAATTGGATGCAATATCAATTAGTAAAAAAATATTTAATTGCAATGAATGATGAACAAACTTTAGTATTACAATCAGGTCATCCGGTCGGTTTATTTCATTCTCATAAAACAGCTCCCCGCGTTATGATTACCAATGGGCTAACGATTGGTCAGTTTAGTAGTTCAGAAGATTTCAAAAGATTAACAGCTCTAGGAGTTGCTAATTATGGACAGATGACAGCTGGAGGTTGGATGTATATCGGACCACAAGGAATTGTTCATGGGACCTATAATACCCTATTAAATGCTTCTCGTTTAATTAAAGATGATGCTCATGATATGAATGGTTTATTATTTGTAACTAGTGGCTTAGGAGGAATGTCAGGAGCCCAAGGTAAAGCTGGTAAAATTGCGAATGGAGTTGCGCTAGTAGCTGAAGTAGATGAGTCAAGAATTAATACTCGTTATGAACAAGGATGGGTTGATTGTGTTACTCGTACTTGTGAAGAAGCTTTCCGTGTGGCCTTAAAAGCTAAAGAGAATAAAGAAGCAACCGCTATTGCCTTTCTTGGTAATATAATTGATTTATTAGAATATGCTTATGAAAATGATATTCATATTGATTTATTATCTGATCAAACATCATGTCATGAAGCTTATGATGGTGGATACTGTCCAGTAGGGATAACTTTTGAAGAAAGAACAAGATTATTAGCTGAAGATCATGAGCAATTTCATCAGTTAATTAATGAGTCTTTACGTCGCCATTTTGAAATTATTAAGAAATTAACTAGTAAAGGTACTTACTTTTTTGATTATGGTAATTCTTTTATGAAAGCTATTTATGATAGTGGTATTAAAGAAATTTCTAAGAATGGTCTTAATGATTTAGATGGATTTATTTGGCCTAGTTATGTTGAAGATATTTTAGGCCCAATGTTATTTGATTATGGTTATGGACCTTTTAGATGGTGTTGTCTATCTGGTAAAGATGAAGATTTAGATAAAACGGACGATGCTGCTTGTCATATAATCGATCCAAATCGTCGTTTTCAAGATTATGATAATTGGAAATGGATAAAAGATGCTAAGAAAAATAATTTAGTTGTAGGAACCAAGTGCCGTATTCTTTATCAAGATGCTTGGGGACGTACTAATATCGCATTAAAATTTAATGAAATGGTTCGTAATAAAGAAGTTGGTCCTATTATGTTAGGAAGAGATCATCATGATGTTTCGGGAACGGATAGTCCTTTCCGTGAAACTTCCAATATTAATGATGGGTCTAATGTTATGGCCGAAATGGCAACACATTGTTATGCGGGTAATGCGGCTCGTGGTATGAGCTTAATTGCTTTACATAATGGTGGTGGTGTTGGTGTAGGTAAATCAATTAACGGTGGCTTTGGGATGGTTTTAGATGGTAGTGAAAGAGTCGATAATATCTTATATGAAGCAATGTTATGGGATGTTATGGGTGGCGTAGCTCGTCGTAATTGGGCTCGTAATGAAGCTAGTATTGAAACTTGTATCGAATATAATGCCCAAATGAAAGGTAAAGATCATATTACCTTGCCTTATGTTAGTGATAGAGCCTTTGTTCAAGAAGTAATAAAAAAATATAATAAATAAATGGTGGTTGAAAAGATGAATAAAATTGTTGAATGTGTCCCTAATTTTTCCGAGGGTCAAGACCTTGAAAAAATTGCAAGAATTGTTGCCCCTTTAAAAAATAAGGAGCATGTTAAATTAGTTGGTGTTGAACCAGATGCCATCTATAATCGTACCGTGGTAACGGTTATTGGTGAACCAGAAGCAGTTAAACAAGCTATTGTTCAGGCAATTGGGATTGCGACTAAAGAGATTGATTTAAACCATCATCAGGGAGAACATAAAAGAATGGGAGCAACTGATGTTGTTCCCTTCATCCCGATTAGGAATATGAGTATTGAAGAAACGGTGGTTTTATCAAAAGAATGTGCTCAATTAGTTAGTGATTTATATGATGTACCAGTCTTTTTATATAATCAAAGTGCAACATCGCCAGAACGTGAGAAATTACCTAATATTCGAAAAGGTGAATTTGAAGGAATGGCAGCTAAACTAAAAGATCCACAATGGTATCCTGATTATGGTAAGAATGAGATTCATCCAACGGCTGGTGTTGTAGCAATAGGATGTCGTCCTTTCTTAATCGCTTATAATATTGATTGTCAAACCATGGATAAAGAAGCTTGTGCTTATATTGCTAAAGCGATTAGATTAACTGGAGGAGGATATCAATGTATTCAAGCTGGACCAGCGGTAATGGCGGATTTTGTCCAAGTAACAATGAATGTTACTGATTTTACAAGAACAAGTGTTTATCGTGCTTTTGAAGCGGTTAAGATGGAAGCACAAAGATTTGATATTAAAATAACCGGTTCAGAATTTATTGGTTTAGTACCAAGAGCTTGTCTTGAAGATATAGCTGCTTATTACTTAAAAATGCGTGATTCTCAACAACTAGCTACTTATAGCCTAGAAGAATTAAGTCAAGTTGTTAGTGAAAATTTATTATTAAGAGGTTTTAGTCTTGATAAAATCATTGAATATCATGTTTAGGGGGAATATTAATGATTACCATAATTTATAATATTGGAAAATTATATACCTTTAATCATCAAGTAGTACCTGTAAAAAAAGCTGAATTAAATAAATGTGAAATAATCGAAAATGCTTATCTTGTTATTGAAGATGATTTAATAAAAGCTTATGATAGTGGTGATTATGCAAAATATTTAGAAAAAGATAGTCAATTACATGATGCCGAAGGGCTTATTGTTATTCCTGGTTTAATTGATGCTCATACTCATTTAGTATTTGGAGGATCACGAGAACATGAGTATGCTTTAAAACTAGCAGGGGCTGATTATTTAGATATTCTTAAAGCTGGTGGTGGTATCTTAAATACCGTAACTGCGACTAGAAAAGCTTCTTTTGATGAGTTATATTTCAAGAGTCTAAAGTTTATAGATAATATGTTATTACATGGCGTTACAAGTTTAGAAGCAAAAAGTGGATATGGTCTTAATCTAGAAACGGAAGTTAAACAATTAAAAGTTGTTGAATTACTTAATGAAAATCATCCTTGTGATATTATTTCTACCTTTATGCCAGCTCATGCGATTCCAGAAGAATATAAGGAACATCCTCAAGATTATATTGATATTGTTATTGATACGATGTTACCAGAAGTGGCTCGCTTAAAACTAGCAAAGTATTGTGATATTTTCTGTGAAGATGCCGTCTTTAATCGCGAACAAGCTAAGAGAATTTTATCAAGAGCTCAGGAATTAGGTTATATTGTTAAGATTCATGCTGATGAAGTGGTATCGATGGGTGGTGCTAATTTAGCAGCCGAGATTCATGCCTTGAGTGCTGAACATTTAATGGCTACTAATGATGAAGATATGGATTTAATGAGTCAAGCTAATGTCATTGCGAATTTATTACCAGCAACATCCTTTAATTTAGGTAAGACTTATGCACGAGCTCGTACGATGATTGATAAAGGGATTGCTGTAAGTATTTGTTCTGATTTTAATCCTGGTTCATGTCCAAATGAAAATCTGCAATTAACGCTACAAATTGCTAGTCGTGGTTATGGAATGAGTCCGATTGAAGTTTATAATAGTGCCATTGTTAATGGAAGTTGTTCCATTCAACAAAATGATTATGTTGGATCAATAAGCCTTGGTAAAAAAGCTGATCTTGTTATTATGGATGCTTTAAATTTAGAATATACGATTTATCATTTTGGATCTAATCATGTTAAAGATGTCTTTAAGAATGGTGAATTAGTCGTATTTAATAAAGAATTATGTTATTAAGGAGAAATGAATAATGAGATTGATTGATAAAACATTAATTGCATTTAGTAATGATGTTGATTCTGATTTGCCTGCTCCAGGTGGTGGTAGTGTTGCTGCTTATGTCAGTAATTTAGGAGTTGCCTTAGCTCGAATGATGGGGCATCTTACTATTAGTAAGAAAAAGTTTTTAGCATTAGAAGCATCAGAACAAGAAGTTTTCTTAAGTACTTTTAATAAGTTATCTAGTAGTTATGATAATTTATTAAAAATGGTTGATGAAGATACTTTAGCTTTTAATGAAATAATGGCTGCTTATAAATTACCTAAAGAAACTGCTGAACAACAACAAATAAGAAGTGAAACAATTCAAAAAGCAACAATCAAAGCAACTAAAGTTCCTTTTGAAGCTGCTAAAGAAGCTTATCATGCTTTATTAGTTGTTCCAGTTTTAATAAAAAATGGTAATACTAATGCTATTAGTGATTTAGGTAGTGCCATTTATTTATTAGAAGCAGGGATGAACTGTTCAATCCTGAATGTTAAAATAAATGCAGGGGGACTTAAAGATCGCGAAATGGCAGCTTCTTTTTTAGAAATATGTCAAAATATGGAATTAAGTGCTCGTAAGATAGTAACTGATTGTCTTTTAGAAATTAATAAATTATTATAGGAGGATATTAATGAAAAGTGATATAGAAATTGCCCAAGCATGCCAAATGCGCAATATTGAAGAAATTGCTGGTAAAGTAGGTATTAAAGAGGAATATTTAGAAAAGTATGGTAATTATAAAGCAAAAGTTGATTTAAAGATTTTTGATGAATTAAAAGAGCAAGATGATGCTAATTTAATATTAGTGACAGCTATTAATCCAACAAGTGCTGGTGAAGGGAAATCAACAACCACGGTTGGATTAGTAGAAGCATTAAATCAACAAGGTCATTTTACGATCGGTTGTATTCGTGAACCTTCTTTAGGACCTGTTTTTGGAATAAAAGGAGGAGCTGCTGGTGGAGGTTATTCACAAGTAGTACCTATGGAAGATATTAATTTACATTTTACAGGTGATATGCATGCCATTGGCATTGCCAATGCTTTAATAGCAGCGATGATTGATAATCATATTCATCAAGGAAATGAGTTGAATATTGACATAAACAATATCATCTGGAAAAGATGTGTTGATATGAATGATCGTTCTTTAAGACAAGTAACTATTGGTCAAGGTTCTAAAGCTAATGGTGTTGAAAGAGAAGATGGTTTTAATATTACGGTTGCTAGTGAAGTAATGGCTATTCTTTGTTTAAGTACGAGTATGGCCGATTTTAAAGCAAGAATAGCTCGTATTATTGTTGCTTACACCATTGATGGTCAACCAGTTACGGTTCAACAATTAAAGGCGGTTGGTGCTGTCGCAATGATTATGAAAGATGCTTTAAAACCTAATCTAGTTCAAACATTAGAAGGTAATGGGATGTTTGTACATGGAGGACCTTTTGCGAATATCGCTCATGGTTGTAACTCATTAATGGCCACTAAACTAGCATTGAAGCTAGGGGATTATGTTGTTACTGAGGCCGGATTTGGAGCTGATTTAGGTAGTGAAAAATTCATGGATATAAAATCACGAATCGGAAATTTAAAACCTAAATGTGTGGTAATTGTTGCAACGATTAGAGCTTTAAAAATGCATGGGGGCCAAGCTAAAGAGGAATTAAAAGAGGAAAATATTGATGCCTTATTAAAAGGGGTTGCCAATTTAGAAAAACATATTGAAACAGTTAACGAATATGGTTTACCATATGTTGTAGCTTTAAATAATTTTGTTTTTGATACCAAAAAAGAAAAAGATGCTATCTTTAATTGGGCACGAGACAATGAAGTAACCATGGTTGAATCTGATGTATGGGCTCGTGGAGGTCAAGGTGGAGCTGAATTGGCTGATGCTGTTGTTAGTGCATGTCAAGAAAATAAAGAATTACAATTTATTTATGATTTAAATGATTCATTTAATACTAAAGTAAATAAGATTGCGACTAAGTGTTATGGCGCACGTAAAGTAATCTTAACTGAAGAAGCGGAAAAGACTTTAGATTTATTAAAGAAATTAGATCTGGATATGTTACCAATTTGTATGGCTAAAACACCAGCTAGTTTAACTGATGATCCTAAAATATTAGGAAGACCAGAAAACTTTGATATTACGATAAGAGAATTAAGAGTATCTAATGGGGCAGGATTTATTGTGGCTTTAACAGGTTCGGTCATGACAATGCCTGGTTTACCAAAAGTACCAGCAGCTGAAAGAATGGACGTTCTTGAAGATGGTCGTATTGTTGGCTTATTCTAAATTATAATTTATTAATTAACCTTATATAGGAATTTTACTATATAAGGTTTTTATTATGCCTAGATTTTTGTAATAATAATAAAATAAATTTATAAAAATATGATAATCTCTTTAAGGTAATTAAAAATTTGCGAAAAGCAAAGAACGAGATTAATAAGCTCTTATATATACATTTATGAATTTTTTAGATAAAAAATTCATAAAACTTATTATCGAATATTACAATTTTATCATATTAAACAAACAATGTTGCTATATAGTATTTTTTATGTTAAATTATCAGTAGTAATGTTTACATTACTATAATTTTAACTTATAAGGAGGACAGAAAAATGTCAGAAAAAAATGTAATTAATAAGCATAAGGATATAATAAATAAGGAAAGTTTTGTCCAGCATACTAGTGATAATAATCCAAAGGGAAATATTTCGCGATATCAAAATAAACTTGTTAAATATTTAATGTTAATAATGAAAAAAATACGTAATACATCTTTATTTTTAAAAATTGTGATTATCTTTATTGGACTTCATTTCTTATTAGGTTTCTTAATAAATAGAACGGAATTCGCCTCATACATGTATGAAAATCTTGATAAAACACGCTATGGTATTAAATATACAAATTATTTTAATATAGTATATTATGAGTTTAATGTAGTTAATCATGTTTCGGGAATATTAGGTTTTATAGAATTGTTAAATATAATATTAACTCATATAAGTTATTTTATGTTAATTGGATTTATTGTTTATAATAGAAAAGCTAAACTACTAAATATTATTATTTTTGGGTATTTTGTTTTCTTTTATGGCTACGTTATTAGACGTGATATGTATCCTACTGGTATGGGGGCCTTACCAAGTGATACTCCTGGTTTCAATTCAATACCATTTGAATTGATAAGTTGTACCAATATTGGTCTTAATCTAGTTTTCTCAATAATATTTTATGGAATCTTATTTTTAACTTGTTGGAAAATAGATCAAAAAAACAAGAAAAGTAATTAATGAAAATTAATATTACTTAAAATAAGATTATTCTTCTTAAAAATATTTTTATAATAAAACGTCCTAAACTTTTGTTAGGACGTTTTATTGTTATTTAGCTTCATAAACTAATTGACCATTAAGATAAGTTTTTAAGACTTTAGTTGCTCTGATTAAATCATGATCGATCGTAAAGATATCTTGATTAATAATAATGAAATCAGCTTCTTTATTAATCATTAAATTACCTTTAGTATCTTCACTAAAAGATTGATAAGCTCCTTCATTAGTATAGGCATTAATAGCTTCATAGATACTTAAACATTCTTTTTTATTAAAACTTTCTTGCATATTGTTATTTAAATCTTTTCTAGTAACAGCACAGTAGATATTATCAAAAGGATTAACTGATTCAACAGGACTATCAGTTCCTAAAGAAACACTTGTCTGTTGTTTAATTAATGTTTTAAAAGCATAACTTGTTAAAGCTTTTTTAAGTCCAACTCGCTCCTTAACAATATGAATATCATAATGTAAGAAGATTGGTTGAGCATAGATAACACTATATGTATCTTTAATTCTTTTAATTAAAAATTGATCAGTTATTTGGGTATGAACAATACCATGACGACTATTACTTATATCATAATCTTCTTGGAGTCTTTCATACATCCTTAGAATAGAAGCAATCGCGCCATCACCGATACCATGAATAGCAATTTGTATTTTATTTTCTTGAGCTAAATTACCAAAAGCTAATAAGGTTTCATCATCATAGATTCTAATTCCTTGATTAATAGGATCATCATGATAAGGCTCTTGGAGATATGCACTCCTTGCTCCTAAAGAACCATCTTGTAATAATTTCAAAGGGCCGATCGTATAGTTATTAAATTGTTGCTTAGTACGATAACCTTTATGAAGAAATTCTTTAAAAAGTTCAACCGTTGGTAATAAACATTGTTGATAGACTTTGATGTTTAATTCATTACTTAAAGCTAACTCTTGATAAGCTTTAATAATCATTTCATAAGAAATATTACTTAAAGCAGTAAAATCATCACTTTGAATCGAAGTAATACCATAACTATTTAAGTGTTTAGTAAACGCTAAGATTAAATTCTTGATATCATTAAGACTTAAGGTTTTAAAATGAGTATAGACTAAGTCTAGTGCTTTCTCACCAAATAAGCCATTTAATTCACCTTCCTTATTAAGACCAATATTCATTTCCGGATCATTGATATAATTATCTATATCAAGATTAATAATTTCTAAAGCCTTACTATTAACAATACAAACATGAACACAAGCTCTAATTAAACATATTGGATTAGTAGTACTAATGCAATCTAAATCTTTATTAGTAAAAAAGGACTTAGTCTCAAAATAATCTTGATTCCAACCATAACCAATTATCCATTCATCTTCAGCCATATTACTTGATATATTATTTTTAACGATTCTGATAATATCATCAATACTTTGAGCTTTACTTAAATCAATTTGTTTCATTTTAGTAGCACTCATTAAAGCATGAAGATGAGAATCATTAAATCCTGGTAAAACAACTTGCTTATTTAAATCATTAATAATGGTTTGTTTATTTATTAGTTTATTAATTTCTTCATTGCTACCTAAGGCTTTAATAATACCTTTATCAATTAACATTGCTTGATATATTTGATGATTATCCATACTATGAATGATACCATTTACATAAGCTTCCATACCTTAACACCTCTTTTATTTATGAGAGTTATTATAACACTATTACCAACTTTCCTAAATAGCTTTTTACTTAGTATATAAATTGACATGTTGATACTGATGATTATAATGTATTTATACATATATTTAAGAAAAAAGGTGAATAAAATGAAGAAGTTTTTTGTTTTAAGTGGTAGTCCTCGTCCTAAGGGTAATAGTAATCAATTAGCTGATCAATTTATTAAAGGTGCAAAGGATGCTGGCCATGAAGTTATTAGTATCAATGCTTATCAAATTAATTTAAAACCATGCCTTGGTTGTAATGCCTGCTGGTCGAAAGGAAAACCATGTATTTTAGATGATGATAATGAACTATTAAAAGAAGCGATGTTTGATACTGATGTCATTGTTTTAGTAAGTCCCTTATATTGGTTTGGCTTTAGTGGACAAATGAAACTGGTCATTGATAAATTGTATCCTTTTATTCCTAAGATCAGTCCGCAACCATCACAGATAAAAGAAAGCTATTTAATAAGTTGTTGTTTTAATGCTCATGAAAGTGAGTATGATTCATTAAGAAATGTTTATCATCAAATGAATGAGTATATGGGATGGACTAGTAAAAAAGAACTACTTGTGAATAACATGGTTAGTTTTGGTGATATCAACAAAACGAAATATTTGGAAGAGGCTTATCAATTAGGTTATAACTTATAAGATAATTTTAAAGTAATTATTAGAAGTGGATAGATTGTGAAAAAAAAAACAAAGTAATGTAGTTTCGTTATGGTATAATCTAGTAGAAATAGCGGTATTGCATTATAGTTTAAAACTAATTTTGTATAGAGTATAGAGTAGTAAAGCCATTTCAGATATTTATTTAAGAAAGGAATTGCTATTCAATGAACGGAAAAGTTTTATGGTTTAATGCTACAAAAGGTTATGGATTTATTGAAGGTGAAGATGGACAAAAAGTATTTGCTCATTTTAGCCAAATTGATTCTGATGGATACAAATCATTAGAAGAAAATGAAGAAGTTACTTTTGATGTTGCAGAAACAGAAAAAGGATTACAAGCTAATAACATTAGAAGAAAATAGGTTCTACCTATTTTTTTTTGTCTTTAAAAATAATTTTCAAAGATTAATTACGAGCTAAAGAAGTTAAATTGTGAGTAATTAATGAATATTATTTAAAGAAAGAGTTAACAAGCATTAAATAAGTACTAATAAATAAGATTAAGTTCTTTCATTTTATTGTATTTAGTATTTTTTAGAGTATAATAAATTAAAAGAATTTATTAATAAGTTAGAGGGTTTTAGATGAAGACTTTAATATGGGAATTTAGTGAATCTTTAGCAGCAAAACAACAAATTAAAAATGATGGAGTCATCGCTTTTCCAACGGAAACTGTTTATGGATTAGGTTGTCGATATGACTCTTTTTTAGCTTACAATAAAATATTTGAAATTAAAGATCGTGATGGTAATAAAGCCTTGACATTAATGTTGCATGATAAAAACGATATTCTTAAGTATGCCCAGGTTGATTCTAAGCTTTTAAGAGTCATTAATAAGTTTATGCCAGGGGCTATAACTATTGTTGTACCAATCAAAGAAGATGTCGAGATAATTGGTTGTACCAGTACGGTTGGTATTAGAATACCAGATAGTAAAGAATTATTAGCCTTTTTAAAAAATATGGAAATACCATTATTTGTAACATCAGCTAATATATCGGGTCAAAGAGCTTTAGTAAATTATGATGATGTTTATGAAACCTTTAATAATAAGATAGCAGGAATTGTTAAAGGTGATATTAGTAATGGTCAAGCTAGTACTGTTGTTAGTTTTATTAATAATAAAATAAGTATTTTACGAGCTGGACCAATAAGTATTGAGCAAATAGAAAAGGAGTATTATGATGAATAGAATAGTAATTGGTTGTGATCATGGTGGATTTGAATATAAAGAAATGATCAAAGAGTATTTATTAGAAAAAGATTATGAGATAATAGATGCAGGATGTTATGATAAAAGTAGTGTTGATTATCCTGATGTAGCATTAAAAGTCGCAAATACGGTGAATGAAGAAAATGTTAGGGGTATAATTATCTGTGGTACGGGAATAGGGATAAGTATCTCTGCTAATAAATGTCATGGTATTAGAGCTGCTTTATGTCTTAATGAATATATGGCAAAGATGGCTCGTAATCATAATGATAGTAATGTTCTTGCTTTAGGTCAACGAGTTATGGGAATAGGATTAGCACTATCAATTGTCGATACTTGGTTAGAAGCAACATTTGATGGTGGACGACATGAAAATCGTGTTCATAAAATGATGAAAATGGAAGGGGAATAAACATGGGATTTACCGTATTAGATCATCCGTTAATAAAACACAAATTAACAATGATGCGTAAAAAGGAAACATCGACTAAAGATTTTAGACAAAATTTAGATGAAATTGCTGGTTTGATGGCTTATGAGATTACCAAAGATATTGAAACGCAGAAAATATTAATCGAAACACCTCTTGCTCAGAGTATGCAAGAGCGAATTAGTGAGGAGATTATCCTGGTTCCGATACTAAGAGCAGGATTAGGAATGGTTGATGGGATTAGACAATTAATTCCAACTGCTAAAATTGGTCATATCGGTGTTTATCGTGATGAAGAAACTTTTGAAGCAGTTGAATACTTCAATAAATTACCAGATACCATTGCGGATGGATATGTTATGGTCTTAGATCCAATGCTGGCTACTGGTGTTAGTGCTAGTGCTGTTATTGATATGATTAAAGCCGCTGGGGCTAAGAAAATTAAACTAGTATGTTTAGTTGGGGTAATGCAAGGAATCGAAGCAGTGCAATTAAAACATCCTGATGTAGATATTGTTTTAGCGGCATTAGATGAGGGTTTAAATGAAAAAAATTATATTGTTCCTGGATTAGGGGACGCTGGAGATCGTTTATTTGGAACAAAATAAACAAGGGATGATTTTAAAAACAATTGCATCTATTACAGCTATTGGTGGCTATATTGTCGGATCAATTCTGATTGGAATGTATTTAGATGTTCAATTTTTTCATAATAATGGCATAGCTGTTATCGTTTGTGCTTTAGTCGGAATTCTGGGAGCACTTGCTAATATAATAAAGTTGGTGATATTAACACGTGATAATTAATAAAATAAAAAAGTATAGTATTGGTCTTGCTTTAATCATAGCCCTAATCGTCTTATTAATAAGTAGAAGTTTTAGTAATGCCTTAATGGTTATCATGGGGATGGTTTTTAGTAATATCAATTTTGTAATTAATGATCATTTTTTAGTATTAAATAATCCTAAAAAAGCTATTAGTAAAAGTATGTTTAGTTTTATGTTAAGAATGCTTGTTTATGTAATAGCTCTGACTTTAAGTTTTAAATTATTTAATATTAGTGGAATGATATGTTGTTTTATTGGCTGTATGAGTATTAGAATAGCTATTCTATGCTCAGAAATTATAAAAAAGGAGGTTAAATAGATGGATATCTTTAATAAATGGGTCAATGCCCAGTCAACCCAAACTTGGACTTTTATGGGCATCGTCGTTTTCTTAAGTGTTGTCTTTGTGATTGTTGGTACTCTAATTAAACATTTAGATCCCTTTAAGAAACCAGGTAAATTAATGGTTATTGTTGATTTCTTCAATAATTTCATAACTAATTTATATACTTCAATGTTTCGGGGTCATTGCCCACAAATACTACCTTATGCAGGAATGTTGTTTATTCTATTACTTACTTGTAATTTAAGTGGTTTATTCTTACCATTTGAACCACCAACTACCGATTATAATATTCCTTTATCATTAGTGTTGGTCAGTTTCACTTTTAAGTATGTTTTTGAACTTAAAAACAACGGACCAAAGGAGTTTTTAAAAGGGTATACACAACCAGTTATTGTCATGTTACCATTGAATTTAATGGATATTATTGCTAAACCATTAAGTATGTCAATGCGTATTTTCGGTAATATTTTATCAGGAACCTTAATATTAAGTGTTTTTAACCAAGCAACTGGTTTTTTACAAAACTTAATATTTATGAGTCCTCAAGTTGATGGTGGACCAGCTTTAAATATCTTAAGTGCTATTTTAGCAGCGCCATTTCATTTCTTCTTTGATGTTTTCTGTGGTGGAATTCAAGCTTTTGTCTTCACTTTATTAACATTAGTATTCTCTAGTCTTGAATTAGACTTAGATAAGATGGATGCTAAAAAAGAAGCTAAAGAAAAACTAAGAATCAAACAACAAAAAGAAATGGAATCATCAAAAAAGATTGCATAAATTAATAATTTATAATAAGAGAGGAATACAATTATGGATATCGCTTATGGATTAGTAGCAATTGGGGCTGGTTTAGCCGTTATTGCTGGAGTAGGTACAGGATGTGGACAAGGTAATGCAGCTGGTAATGCAGCTCAAGCAGTAGGAAGAAACCCAGAAGCTGAAGGTAAAATCAGAACGATGATGATCATTGGTCAAGC
>JAITPW010000081.1 GCA_031289255.1 Bacilli bacterium | reverse complement strand
GCTTTATCTTTAGTAGTTAGTTACTATAATAAAAAAGAAAATACTTATTTATATTTATTACATGCACCATTAAATCCTAACCGTTTTTTTCATAATCCTTTATTAAATAATAAACTATTACAAGCCTTAGGTGAAAATAATTATCTAAAAACTAAAGAATTATATATTGATAAAGAGTTAGATACGAAAGAGTTTTTAAATGTTAGTGCTAGTTATAAAGAGGTTTTTGCGAATAATATTTATCCTGATTTTGATAATTCGGATATTATTTTTAAAGATTTTAAAGAAGCTTGGATTAAGAATACTGATGTTGATTTCAATACCTTAAAATTACAATTAAAGCCTTTTAATTTACATTACTTACTTAATAATAAAGAAAATAGAGCTTATATTGAAGCTGTTTATTATGCTTTTAAAATTACTAATGATGAATTAGTAACGGGTATTGTCGAATGTACTAAAGATAAAATTCTTGATTTAAAGAAATTAAATAAGTATTGTGAACATATTAATGAGTTTAAAAAATATAATCAAGAATTAAGCTTAGTTTATTTAGACAATAAGAATGCGAATAATAAATATCAACGTTATAGTGTTGTTGCTTTTATAAGTAAATTCCATAAAGAAACAAGACTTGATAATATTGTTTTTGATATTGAAATGATTATGAAAGAAAATAATTTAAGTAGTGATGTTTGTAATGTTCTTTTAGAATTTATGATTCTAGAGAATGGTAGTATTAATTTGAATTATTTTAGAAAAATAGCATTTGATTTTAAAAGACGTGGTATTATCAATTTAGAGATGGCTATTAAGCATCTTAACAGTGTCAAAGAGTATCGTACTAATCCACAACCTAAAAATAATAATACTAACTATGGAAAAACCGTGATTGGTAGTACTGATGATTGGTATCAGGATGAAGATGATCATAAAATGAGTGATGAAGAATTAGCTGAAATAAAAGCAATGATGGAAACATGGTGATTTAGATATGCAAAAAGTTAATATTAATAATAAAATTGATGAAAATAAATATATTAAAAATATTTTTAAAAAGTATAAAGATGATGATTTTTTTAAGAATAAATATGATGAAATAAAAATGAAATATCATAATGCGGAATTAAGTGATATTATTGATACCATTAATAATCAAAGATTATGTCAAAATTGTTTAGGGCTTAGTGGTTGCCTACAAACTACTAAAGGTTATTATTTAGGAATTAATGAAGATGGTCTTTTTAAAAAAGCCTGTTCTTATTTAGTTAAGCAGGAAAATATTAACTATAAATTTACTAATATTATTTATACAACTTTTGATTTACATGAAGATTTACCTTCAATTAAGCATATTGAAATTAATAATGATCGTAGTGCTATTATTAAATATATTAATAATTTGAAATTAAATAAGGAACATCATCAAGCTCTGTATTTATATGGGCCACCAGGAGTTGGTAAAACTTATATTATGATGAGTATCCTCAATGATGCTCTGCTTAATAATCAGCTCTGTGCGTTGATAAATATTAGTGATTTAGCTCAAAATTTACGAGGTTACTTATTTAGTGATGATAAAAATGATAATAAGTTATTTCATGTTATTTTAAATAAATTAAAGAAAGTCGAAGTTCTCTTTATTGATGATATTGGTTCAGAACGAAGTGATAGTATTATTAGAGATGAAATTCTCTTTCCAATTCTTGATTATCGTATGCAACATCAATTATTAACATATTTCACTTCAAATATTAAACAAACTGACCTTGCTAAGCAATATCGAGTTAGTAATAAAAATGTTGTGGAGCCCATTAAAGGTGATCGTTTATTAGAAAGAATAAAAGTGTTAAGTAAAGAATTAAAATTATCAGAAAAAAAATCACGTAGAATCTAAAAAAACTGCTTAAGATCAAGCAGTTTTATTGTTATGAGTTATAGACATTTGAGTATTATTTTTAGGAGAATAGTCAATAACACTCTCTGGGAAAGAGTAATTAATTAATAAAATTATCTAATGATATTTTTATTAAGGTTTATTAAAATAATAAGATTTCTGTAATAAATAAAAATTTTTAAAAGCAATTCATTCGGTCATTTTAATTTATGTATATTTGTCTAAAGAAAGTATTTTTTCCTCATAAATTTAACTTTTGTATTTTTATACCTTATTGTTCTATAAACTCATAACAACTTTATCTTATATCTTATCGTCCGTCTTGTAAACATTTATACACATTATAAACATATTATAAGAATTATTATTGGTATTTTAATATCACAAATTTCCTTATTTTTTATCTTTTTTATTAGATAATGGCATCAAATTAGTGCTAAAACTAAAAAAACTGATCATTTATCAGTTTTTATATTACTTGAAAATTTTAAATAATTTTTTATTTTTTATTAAATTTCTTTACTACCATACAAACGACTAGGGTTGTTAATATTACTACTATAAAATAAAAGATTATAGTAAATATAATTGTATAACCGCTATGTCCATTTTTCATCAACGTATACATATTTATTCGTCCTCTTATCTTAGAATTTTAGCTATTAAAAGATGCTCTTTGTTGAACAACCATTTCTTTTTTTGTTTTATTCCATGATTTTATGACAACATCTGCTGTTGAACGATAATACATACTACCTAGTAGTGGTAAATCATTTTTACCATACCAACTGATATCAGAGGCAATATATTGATTTACTTTAGTTGCTGTGCGGATTCTCTGGCTTATAGAGTTGACGGTTATCGTTCCTCGGACATGATAAGTTCCAGTTACATCTATACTGTTTATTTTCAAACCGTTATTGCTTATATTATAATATGTTCTATGAACATAAGATGATAACACAACTCCTAATGCTTTCTCAGTTCTAGCATAAGTGTATTGTCTATTACCGTATTGTTTAGTCCAATTTCTGGTTTCATAATGAACTGTGCCTCTTGTTTTGGCGCAGCATTATCGACATCAACATCATACATTGAATATATTATTTCAGTACCATCAGATAATGTTTTTTTACTTTCTTTTAATTCTCCTTCACTTAGTGGAGAATTGTTTAGTTCATTTTCTGCTGCTTGGTCGGATAGTTGCATTTCTATATTTCTTTCTGTTCTTATTATATCTTTGCTTTTCTCATCTAGTGATTCAAAAGTATCAGCATAATTTCCCTCAATTTTTGCTTTATTTCCAAATGCTTTTAAATTAATATTGTTGTTTTTAAATACTATTTCACTCTTAGCATCAATATTGCAACAAAGTAAAAATGTTAGAGCAATACATAAACAAAATACTGTAGAATATTTTTTCATTTTAAAGATCTCCTTTTAAAAATTAACAAGTAATAACTATATGTTAACATAGTTATTTTTAAGTTGCATAATATTAAATAATTAATTTATATTATTAAATAGTAATATTTATAGTTATACATTCTTTCTCTTTTAGATTTTATCGTTAACAAGCCTTATATTTATTAATACTTTTAAACCTGTTTAGATATTAATTAACATTATTTATACATATTAGAAAGAAATTCATTGACTTAATATCATCAATCAATTATTGTAAATATCATCAATTTTCACTTTTTCATGCTATAAAAAGCTATTAAACTTCCACTAAAACTAAAAAAACTGATTATTTATCAGTTTTTATATTACTTGAAAATTTTAAATAATTTTTTATTTTTTATTAAATTTCTTTACTACCATACAAACGACTAGGGTTGTTAAAATTACTACTATAAAATAAAAGATTATAGTAAATATAATTGTATAACCGCTATGTCCATTCTTCATCAACGTATACATATTTATTCATCCTCTTATCTTAGAATTTTAGTTGTTAAAAAATCTCTTTGTTGAATAATAATCTCTATATTATATTATTCTCTGATTATATGATAACATCTATTGTTTAATGATATTTTTTAATAGCGCTTTATCATTAGTGGCAAAATTACTAATGCCAAAAGGGTTTTCTTTATGTTATCAGTTCATTTCTATAAAATTAACAAGTAATAACTATATGTTAACATAGTTATTTTTAAGATGCACAATATTAAATAATATATTTATATTATTTAATAATAAATATAGTGATATACTTATAAACTTTAAGATTTTACCATTATAAAATTTTAATTTATTACTAAAAATTATTATTTTATGATGATTTATTTTTTACAATGATATAGCTTCCTTCATAATTCAATTCAAGTTCAATTCTAGCCTCTATTTTGAGTAATAATTTTATTAGACTTTACTGTTTAATTATGGTAAAATAAACAAGCAGTAATCTGCCTTTGCTTAAAGCAAGACTTTAGGCCATAGACCAAAAAGGAGGTGTCATGGATGCGTAAATATGAAATTATGTATATTATTCATCCTAATCTAGATGATGCTAATCGAGCTGAAGTAGTTGATAAATACCAAGGTATTATTATTAATGATGGTTCAAAAGTATTAGAAACTAAGGATTGGGGACTTCGTGATTTAGCTTATGAAATCAATAAAGTTAATAAAGGACATTATATGATTTTAAAAGTAGAAGCTAGTAATGAAGCAATTTCTGAGTTTGAAAGATTAGCATTAATTGATAGCAATATTGTTCGTCATATTGTTATTAAGGAAGAAGAGTAATAATAAGGAGGAATCAGCATGAATAAAGTGTTATTAGTGGGAAGACTAACAAGAGATCCAGAATTAAGAAAATCAAGTAATAATTTAAGTATCTTAAATTTTTCACTGGGGATTAATCGTAACTTTACCAATTCTAAAGGTGAAAGAGTTGCTGATTTCATTAATTGTGTTGCTTTTCAAAGAATAGCTGAAAATATGGCTACATATACTGTTAAGGGATCATTGGTATCAGTTGAAGGACGTCTTCAATCTCGTTCATATGATGATGCTACTGGTAAAAGAGTTTATGTTACGGAAGTAGTAGCAGAAACAGTCCAGTTTTTATCAAGACCAACGGGAGCTTCTAGTCAACCTAATCCTAATGTATCTCAACCTAGTTATAGTAAGCCAACCTATAATCAAAGTAATCCAGAAACTAATTCAAGTAATGAAGGAAGTTTCTTTAGTGATTTTAAACAATTTGATGATGATTCAAAAGATATTTTGAGTGATTTAGATATTTCAGATGATTCTTTACCATTCTAGAAAGGAGTTTTATCATGAATTATAAAAAACGTGGTGGACGTCGTAAAGTATGTTACTTTACTAAAAATAATATTAAACATATTGATTATAAAGATGTTGATTTATTAAAAAGATTTACTTCAGATCGAGGTAAAATTTTACCAAGAC
>JAITPW010000036.1 GCA_031289255.1 Bacilli bacterium | reverse complement strand
GATAAAGCTTCTAAGATACGAAAACTAGAATACATTGATTTTAAATCCATATTCATAATAGAAACTAAACGAGAGATATATGATTTTTTAGAAATATTATTAAAATAATCAACTTCACTTGCTAAGGTTAAATATAAAGCTAAAGCCGTATAACCAATAATCGGTTGATATAAATTACAAATAATTTTTCGTTCAAATGAATTTAATTGAGTTTTACTTTTAACTATATAACAACTATCATCATCTAACATTATAACCCTCCTTTTCTTTATTTTACCGCAATTCTAAAACCAGATATCCCGGCAAATTGATAATCCATTATTTTATTCTTATCTTTTAAGAAATAAAATTTAAATACGGGATAGATTACTATTTTATTGCTACCATCTCTTTTAGCTTTTAAATTTATTTTCTGATAATCATCTAAATTAATATCCTTTAATAAATTCTTCATACTTACAACCTTAGTGCGATTATCTTTAGTATTAATAAAATCGGTGATGACTTTATTATTAAAAATCTTACTATTATCAAGTTGTTTATTTTTTAAACCCTGGACATTACTTAATATTACTTCATTACTTTCAATGGTATAAACTTGCGTATAAACTTGATATTGACAATCTTCTTTAGTAGCAACTTCTTGATAAGCATTATGATCTTTATCATAGGTTAAATTATAATAATCATTAACCGCAAATTCAGCTTTTATCCCAGCTCTATTACTATTACTTAAATAATTATCAATACTCTTCTTGCTACAAAAAGCCTGAATATCATTACTTTTAAGATAGAGACTACCATTATTAGTAGTCAATGAATTAACAGTATTTACTTGATCAAGAACACTAGTACAACTAGTACTTAGAACTAATAATAAGCCGAATATTAATATTCTTCTTAATTTATTCATTTAATTCACCTACTTTAACATATTTCATACTTAAACTATCAAATGAATAAGTAACATTATTAGTTTTAGTATTTTTATTAACTAAAATATTTAAATAAACAAACAGTTGATATTTGCCACTACGATCATTAATATTAGGACCTATTAATGAAGAATTATTTTGTAGTTCAGAATTACTTTGGGGATATAATAAAACATAAGTCTTATTACTTAAATAATATTTCAAAGCTTTAATAACTTGTTTATCAAGATTATTTTTATTAGTTTTTTTATTTAAATAATTTAATATCTCTTGATAACTCAATTGATAAGCTTGATCATTTTGGTTAAATTTATGATTAATTTGATAATCATCTAATACTAATAAAGGTTGTGAATATTGTTTTAATGATAACTTAATACATGAACTTGCTTCATAATCATCATTATTAATATTAAGCTTACTTAAATTATTATTACTAATATTAGTGAGAATAAGCTTCTTATTAACTTCATTTACTATTTTATTACAATCATCATAAGCAGCTGGTTTATAGATTTGTATATTGGCTTGATTAGTCTGCAGATAAAAACGCCAACTAAGCATTGCTACCACTACAATTATAATAATAACATAAAATATTATTTTTTTATTTTTCATAATATTCCTCCTTATTAAAGTAAAACTATTATACTAAAAATATGCTTTAAAGTATATGTTATAAATTAGTCTATGCTCACAAAACGATAAATATAAGTTGTTCTTTTTTAAAGAAAACATCTCCTTATTGAGATGATTTTCTTAATGGTGATGATGATTAGAACCTTTAATTTTACTAAACAAATAAGCACAAACAATAGCGGTAATCGGTAGGGTTGCTACAATTCCAAAGCAACCAATTAATGGCTCAAAAATATTGGCTAGTAAAAACTCTTTATTAAAGATTTGAATTAAATCATTATTATAGGCGATGACTACTAAGATCGTAAAGAAACTTGAACTCACATAGGCTAGAACTAAAGTATTAACCATGGTTCCTAAGATGTCTTGCCCAATTTTAAAACCACTAACCATCATTTCCTTAAAAGTAATTAAGGGATTATTATCAACTAATTCATTAATCGCCGAAGCAATTGAGATTGCTACATCCATAATAGCTCCTAACCCACCCATAATAATGGAGATAAAGAAAATAGCTTTAATATCATAATTTATTCCTTGATTATTTAACTTCAAATACATAGCATCTTCTCCTGAAATTCCGGTAAAAAATAATAGTTTACTCGCAATTACCATTACTAAAGCTGCAAATAATATCCCTAAGATAGTGGCAATTCCTGAACCAAGACTTTTTAAATTAGCTCCATGAACGATAATGAGAGTAAATAAGAGAATCGCCAATAAAACAATAGCCCCCACTAAGTAGACCGATTGACCTGCTAAGACAGCTGGTAAAAAAATATAAAATAATGAAAGTAAAGTAAATACTAAAGAAATAATCGTATTAAAGCCCTTAAAACGGCCAAAGGCAATAACGAGTATTAAGAAAAATATTAAGACGCCAATTAGATGATCGATACGATAATAATCATAAAACATATAAGTATTCATTGTACTATCTTTACCCACTAAAATTTTATCATTAATCTTTAAAGGAATTGAGCTTTTACTAGTATTATCTTGGACTCCTTGTTGTAAATCTTCATTATCCCCTTCACTAAAAAAGAAACTAAACTTAATCTGTGAATTACTATCTTCAGGTTCAACCCTGGTTACTAGTGCCTTTTCTAAAGTAATTCCCATATTATCAAAATTAATTTTTTTATTTGCTAAAAATTGATGTCCAAAGAAAATAAACATCATTCCTAAAATAATAGTTGTTATATAAATAATGATTTCCTTTTTCATTTTATCACCTCATTAAAACTAATATTATTTAATTAAATAATATTAAGTCATCATCTCATTATCTAATCTAAGTAATGATTGATAAACTATATTGTACCATAAAAAGAGGTTTACACCTCTTTAGATTTGTTTATTTATTGTTGAAAGTACTATCTTTTAAGAGCACATCATGAGCTCCTCCTTCAACAATACTAGTTGATGAAACAACGGTTAATTTAGCTTTAGCTTGCAATTCCTTAATACTTAAAGCTCCGCAATTACACATCGTTGATTTAATTTTATATAAAGTTTGTGGTAAGCCATCATGTAAACTACCAGCATATGGTACATAAGAGTCTACCCCTTCTTCAAAGTTAAGCTTTTGGTCACCACCTAAATCATAACGTTGCCAATTACGAGCTCGCGAAGAACCTTCACCCCAATATTCTTTCATATAATTACCATTAATAATAACACGATCAGTTGGACTCTCTTTAAAACGAGAAAAGTAACGCCCTAGCATACAAAAATCGGCTCCCATAGCAAGTGCTAAAGTCATATGATAATCATGAACAATACCACCATCTGAACAGATTGGAATATAAACACCAGTCTCTTCACAATACTTATCACGAGCTTTAGCAACATCAATAACAGCTGTTGCTTGACCTCGACCAATTCCTTTAGTTTCTCTAGTAATACAAATAGAGCCTCCACCAATACCAATCTTAATAAAATCAGCACCAGCATCAGCTAGAAAACGAAAACCTTCTTCATCCACAACATTACCAGCCCCTATTTTAATATCTGCTCCAAAATTTTCTTTAATATACTTAATGGTATTAGCTTGCCAACAAGAATACCCTTCTGAAGAGTCAATACATAAAACATCACAACCAGCTTCGATTAAGGCTGGTACTCGTAAAGCATAATCTCTAGTATTAATACCAGCTCCAACAATATAACGTTTCTCTTGATCCATTAATGATAGTGGTTTATCTTTATGGGCATCATAGTCTTTACGAAAGACAAAAGCCACTAATTTTTGATCATTATCTACTATTGGTAAAGTATTTAATTTATTATCCCAAATAATATCATTAGCTTCTTTCAAGGTAACGCCTTCTTTAGCATAAATCAAATCTTTAAAAGGAGTCATGAATTCTCTAACCTTAGTATCTAAACTCATTCGACTAACACGATAATCACGACCAGTTACTAAACCAATTAGCTTATTATTTTCGACAACTGCCACATTAGAATGATTAGTAGCTTCTTTCAACTTCAAAATATCGGCTAAAGTGGCATCTGGTCCAACATTAGAATCACTTACTACAAAACCTGCTTTATTATCTTTAACTCTTTTAACCATAGCCGCTTGTTCTTCAATACTTTGTGAACCATAGATAAAAGCTACGCCACCCTCTTTAGCAAGAGCAACGGCCATCTTTTCACCTGAAACAGCTTGCATTATAGCTGATACTAAAGGACTATTTAAAGTAATACTACTTTGTTCACCTTTCTTAAATTTAACTAATGGTGTCTTTAAATCAACGTTAGTGGGAATACATTCCTCTGAAGAATAACCTGGTACTAATAAATATTCATTAAATGTTCGTGATGGTTCATCATAAAAATATGCCATATTTAAAATCTCTCCTCTTTATCTTGATATTTAATTATATTATTGTTATTAATTAATCTTATTGAAAACAACAATTTATTATAATAATATATTATTGAATACTTTAACCCTTTTTGTACTTAAAGTCAACCAAATAACCTTTATTAGTATTAATTTTTTAATCTAATTCTTGACTATGTCTTTCCATCATGGTATTATATTAAAGCGTTATTAATAAGGGCCTGTAGCTCAGTTGGTTAGAGCACACGACTGATAATCGTGAGGTCGGAAGTTCGAGTCTTCTCAGGCCCACCATTTATGGGGAATTAGCTCAGCTGGGAGAGCACTTGCCTTGCACGCAGGGGGTCAGCGGTTCGAGCCCGCTATTCTCCACCATTTTTTATAAATAAGGTGACTAAACCATGAAATTTAATTATGTTCATAATAATATTAATGTTTTCAATTTAGAAAAAAGTATCGCCTTCTACCAACAAGCACTTAATCTTCATGAAAAAATTGAAGAACAAATTTTGGCTGAAGATGGTTCATTTAAAATTATCTATTTAGAAGCAGAAAATAAGACTAATTTAATTGAATTAACTTGGTTAAAAGAACGTATTCAACCATATAACTTAGGAGATAATGAATTTCATATGGCCTTTACAGTTGATGACTTTGAAAAAGCTTATGCTTTACATAAAAGTATGGATTGTATCATTTATGAAAATCATGAGATGAATATTTATTTTATTGTCGATCCTGATGGTTATTGGATTGAAATATTGCCAGAAAAATAAAATATTATGGTCGTTTAGCTCAGTTGGGAGAGCATCTGCCTTACAAGCAGAGGGTCGGCGGTTCGAGCCCGTCAACGACCACCATATGCCGGCTTAGCTCAATTGGTAGAGCAACTGACTTGTAATCAGTAGGTTGGGGGTTCAAGTCCTCTA
>JAITPW010000017.1 GCA_031289255.1 Bacilli bacterium | reverse complement strand
AATTAATTTTTTATTTAAATATTGCGGATATTTATCATAAAATAATGTTCTTTGTTTACTAATAAAGTCTTTATCAAATAAATAATCACTTTTAATATAACCAGTATCATAACAATGATTAATATCAGTATTTAACCGTTGCGCAAAAACTTCACTAAAATAAGGTGAACTCGTTATTAAGTAATCATAATCCTTAATTTGATATCTTCTTCTTGTTTTACTACCAAAATCTTTAATCGCTCCAATAGCATGCCATATTTGAATCGTTTTAACTTGTGGTTTCTTTTTAATAGTACTTAAAACAAAACTATTACCATCTAATATGACAATGGCTGAAGTATTAAATAAATAAGTTTGATAAATAAAACTGAATAAATATTGTAACTTGCCCCAATAAGTATTATTAAATTTTCTTAAATCATATTTTACTTCATATTTTTTAATCAATTCATTATTTAATTTAGTATACTCTAACCCTAATTGATCATTAAAATACGAAATAATACTAATTCTTTGTTTTTTAATGCGAAATAAATATGTTAAGTAAAAAGTTATTTTAACAAGCATTCTTGCGATTATTAATTCTATTTTTCTCATCATCTCACCTACTTAATTATTCTAACATTTATTAATCAATTAAAAAACTACTTACTTTAATAATTTATTAATAGTAAGCAGTTTAAAAATATTTCTAGAAAATACAATTATTAGGAGTACGAGGATATGGTAAGACATCTCTGATATTTTGTACGCCCGTAATGTACATTAAAAATCTTTCAAATCCTAAACCAAACCCTGAATGTTTTACTCCGCCATATTTACGAAGATCTAAATACCATTCCATTCCTTCAACAGGAATATCCATATCGTTCATTCGTTGTAATAATTCATCATAACGTTCCTCACGTTGTGAACCACCAACTAATTCACCAATACCAGGTACTAATAAATCACAAGCTGCTACTGTTTTATTATCTTCATTTAAACGCATATAAAAAGCTTTAATATCTTTAGGATAATCGGTTAAAAAGACTGGTCCTTTAATGATATCTTCACAAATATAACGTTCATGTTCTGATTGTAAATCAACACCCCATGCTACTGGGTATTCAAAATCTCTATCAGCTGCTAATAAAATATCAATTGCTTCAGTATAAGACATTTTCTTAAAATCACTATCCACCACAGTTTGTAATCGTTCAATAATACCCTTTTGAATAAATTCATTACAGAATTCCATTTCTTGTGGACATCTTTCTAAAACATATTGAATACAATAACGGACCATATCTTCAATTAAATCCATATTATCATTTAAATCCGCAAAAGCAATTTCTGGTTCAATCATCCAAAATTCACTACCATGACGTGGCGTATTAGATGGTTCAGCTCTAAATGTTGGCCCAAAAGTATAAGTATCTCTAAACGCTAAAGCATATGCTTCAACATGTAATTGACCTGAAACGGTTAAACAAGTCTTTTTACCAAAGAAATCTTTACTATAATCGCCATCTTCTCGTGTTGTTACCACAAAAGCTTCTCCAGCCCCTTCCGCATCATTAGCTGTAATAATAGGTGCATGGACATAAATAAAACCTTGGCTTTGATAGAATTCATGAATAGCCATTGATAATACAGAACGAATTCTCATTACGGCTTGAAAAGTATTGGTTCGTGGACGTAAATGTGGTATCTCACGTAAATATTCTAAAGTATGTCTTTTCTTTTGTAATGGATAGGTATCATCACTAGGTGCTAAAAGTTCAATACTAGTACATTGTAATTCAAATGGTTGTTTAGCATCTGGTGTTAAAACTATTTTCCCAAGCGCTTTAATAGCACAACCAGTTAATAATTTAGCGATTTCATCATAATTAGTAAGACTTTCTTTATAATAAACAACTTGTAATGATTTAAAACAAGTTCCATCACTTAATTCAATAAAACCTATTGAGCCATTATCTCGATTAGTTTTAATCCATCCTTCAAACCCTACTTCGTCATAGTTCAATAATTCTTTACCTTCATTAATTAATAATTCATCATATAAGTTCGTAATTAACATCATATTCATTTTTTTAATCCCCTTTCATACAAAAAAAGAATGGTTTAGGAACGAATAATTCGCGGTACCATCCTAATTCACTTAAATAGTGCTCTTTTAAAGATAACGGTTTTACCGTAATAGTTTACTTAGTTTCAACTATTAAACTCCAGAGTGTTATTTTTTATAAAATATCATCTAGCTTCCACCATCCTAGATTCTCTTAAAATATTACTTATAAAAAATTCTCTTTCACTGTCTTGGCAATATTTTACCATTTTTTGATACCAATAACAATATCTAAATTAATGAACTCCATCAAAATTATTGCTTAGGCTTATAAAAAGCTCTATTTTCTAAATTATAAATTCGATTAGTAAATTGTCCTGGTTCAATATTATTTAATATTTCACTAATAGTATTATATTTAGCATCGATATTATCAATATAAGTCAACATTTCCGCTTCTAAAGTTAAAGGTAAAACGGGCGAACCAAATTCTAATTTACCATGATGAGCTAAAACAATATGTTCTAAGATAAGTACTTGTTCACTATCCTCAATTCCTAATTCCTTAGCAATGGCTAGTAGTTTAGCATGGATAATGGAAATATGACCTACTAAACGTCCTCTTTTAGTATATTCAGTCGCAATTAAACCACTTAATTCATCCATCTTACCAAAATCATGAAGGATAATACCAGCATAGAGATAGTTCTTGTTTATTTGTTCATACAAATTTACAAGCGCTTTCCCAATTCTTAACATCGAAACAATATGAAATAGTAATCCTGATTTATAAGCATGATGAATTCGTGAGGCCGCTGGATAATAATTAAGTTTATCATCATATTCCTTAACTAATTTTGTAATTATAAAATTAATTTTCTGATCATCAATCTCATAAATATATTCTTGTAATTCATTACGAAGCTCTGCAATTGCTTGCGGGGCACTTTTAACGAAATTATCATAATCAATATTAGCACTATCAATAATCACAATATCACTAATTTTTAATTGCAGATTATCTTTATAACTAATAATATCACCACTGACATTCACAAAAACCCCATTCACAAACAACTGTAATTGTTCAGGACTAACCTGCCACATTTTAGCATCAATCTGCCCTGTTTTATCCTGAAGTTTAAGCGATAAATAATCAGCGCCATTACTTGCTTTACCCCTAATAACATTACTTATTAAATAAGTACCTTTTATTTTACTGTGTTCCTCAAATTCGTTGATAAACATAGTTCCTCCTCCTGATGTAACATATCATACATCTCAATAATTAAATCATAATAAAACCCTTGTTTCTTAAGTTTAATAACTTCTTTATTAAAATCATTTTCATTCTTAATTTTATATGAACATCGTTTAAAATAATTTAATAACGCTTCTCTTTGCATCATTTCATCAATATCAGTTTTCATCATAATTCCTAAATGATACAACTTATTTTTAATATAAAAAGGTCCAAACCCTTGTCCTATTTTTAATTCAATATACTCTTTTTCATAAAGATCATCATCTAAATAATGATTATTAATAAACTCATCAATAATAATATCAATCAATTCATGATCATGTTTTTTTAATAATAATTTATTTTTAAATTGATGGATCGTATACCATTTTTGATTAATTAATTTATATGCATCATAATAACATTGATTAATAGTATTATGCTTTAATAATACTTCATAATCACTTTCATTGATTACTTTTTTACTTAATAATTGATATTTTAAAATATCATCACTATTAACTAATATATCATTTTTATTCTCTAAAAAAAGACGATAAAGACCTAATTCTTCTGATATTCTTAAAACTTTTATCATTAGTTTTATTCTCCTCTATTGCTTTATGATAGACAGCCATGACTTTATCATAAAATATACTCGATGAATATTTTATAATACTTGCTTGGGCATGCTTTTTTAAATTCTGATAACTATCATGATCAAGTTTCATCATTTTTCCCATCATTAATGCTAAATCATTAACATTATTAATCACATAACCATTCTCACCATTAATAATCAAATCAGCTAAATTCTTATCATACGAACAAATAACTGGTAATCCACTAGCCATTGCTTCAATAAAAGTTAATCCTTGGGTTTCCGTAGTAGAAGTCGAAATAAAGCAATGACCTAAATGATAATATAAAGGTATTAAATCATTTTTTATCTTACCTAAAAAAATAATTTCTTTACTAAGTTTATAACTAGCTACTAGAGCTTTTAACTCCTCAAAACTTGGTCCATCACCAATAATAATAAACTTAAAATGCTTAAGATGTTGTTCCCTTAAGATCTTAAAAGCTTCAATAATTTCATCAACACTTTTTTCTTGAGCCAGACGACCTACATAAATAAAACAAAAAGTGTTACTATCAATATCATATTTCTCTTTTAGGGCATTAATAGTCGTATTATTGATTTGGTCATTGCGAAACTTAGTTAAATCAATTCCTGTTGGAATAATATTAATATGGTTAGTTACCCCATAATCTACCATTGCTTCAGCTGTTTTATTAGAAGGAACAATTAACTGGGTACATCGATTCGCATAAACCCGCGAAGCACTTTTCATAAAGCTTTTTAAAGGTCTTGTTGAATAGCGAGTAAGATATTTAGAAAGGTAGTGAGTATAATCCTCCATCATCGTATGGTAAGTATAAACTAAAGGAATATTAAATTGCATCGCCATGATTCGTGCAAAAATACCAATACCATATTCGGTTTGGGCATGAATAATATCTAATTTTAAATCACTAATATATTTAGCTCCAAAGACTGAGTAGAAACCTGAAACATTATAACCATATAATTTTTTAATGTTAATACCTGGCATATGAATGACATTATTAATACGCACTATTTTACGATAACTCGAAGAGGTAATGATATAAACATGATGACCATGTTTAGTAAGTTCATCTTCTAATTGTCTAATTGAAGTAACAACACCATTTATTTCTGGACTATAAGTATCAGTAAATATCCCAATGTTCATTTATTTAATCATCCTTTCTCAACTCTTTAATATTAGCAAATACCCCAAAAGATATCAGCATTGGTAAATAATAAGTTAAAATACGCCACATTAACATTACTGAAGTTGTGGCTGATGCAAAAATCAAATTCATTAATAAAACAAAGGTGCCTTCACTACCTCCAGCACCCCCAGGAATAGGAATAATAGAAGTAATCATATACATAAAAGTAGACATAATTAAAATAAAGATTATTTTATCAAAACCAATATTAACCCCAATCGCTTTAGCCGCTAAAAAGGGTGCTGTATACAAGACTATTATCTTAAATAAATCAGTTCCTAAACGGTATAACATTAATTTAGGATGACTTAACATCACTTGAAATTCATCTCTAAACAACTGTAACCATACTTTAGTTTTGTTTTGATTATCTTTTAATTTTTTAAAAAGACGAAATTTACCTAAAAAAGGAATTAACTTATTTAAAATAAAATCATGAAATTTCTTAGAAAAGGCCGACAAGAATAAACCGACAATAACAATAAAATTAACTAAAAAGCCAATGATCACAACACTAAAACCAATATTAAAATGACTTAGCATCCCATTATAATTAAATACTAATACTAATAAACCAAAAAATACTAAGACCGTCTGCCATGATATAAAACTAAGCATTAACATACTAGCACTCCGACTAGTACTAATATTTTGTTTTTGAAAAACCAGAATTTGCGCAAATTGTCCCCCACTAGAAGAAGGAGTTATAGCACTAAAAAAGACTCCGGCTTGTTCAACTTTAATCGCATCCATTAAGGAATAATCCTTCTTAAATTGATGACAGTAATAATAGATAAATAATGAATCAGCTAAATGATAAATAACAATATTCATAAAAACACCGGCCATTAACCATAACATATTAATACTAGAAAAAGCTTTAATAATACTTTTATAATCATTTTTTAAGGAAAAAAAGATTACAATACTAGCTAAAGCAAGGATAATAATAAAATTTCTTTTATTGTTCTGCAATATAATCATCTCCAATATTAATTGTACACTATGTTAATTTATTATACAAATATATTAACTAATATTTTAATTTTTTAACAATTTCTTTATAATTAGGAAGATAGCTCTCAATTATATAATAGAATTTTTTTGAATGATTAGGTTGAATAAAGTGTCCTAATTCATGAATAATAACATAACTAATACATTCAATATCATAGTGAATTAACATCGCTGCTAAAGTAATACTATTTTTCTTATAATAACATACACCAAATTTACTAGTCATATTTCTAATTTTTAATTGTGGTCTAAAATCAATTAAAGTAAATTTTTCTAAAATATCATCAAATATTTCTGTAATTATTTTAACAGCTTGTTTCATTATAAATAAATCAATAACTTGTTTATTATGAGCTAAATCATGCTCATTATGAAGATAAACTATTAAATAATTATCTTTTAAAAAGCAATATTCTTGATTAGCACTTTTAACATATTGAATGATATACTCTTTACCTAAATAAATAAAAATACTACCATCAGTATACCCTACTTTACATTGATGAGAACCTTGTTTAATACGAGCTAAATAATTATCAAAATACTTATATAATTCTTTTTTATTAAGGTGAAAAGGACATGTTACTTTAATACTACCATCTAATTGTTTTCGAAAATAAATATTCTTATTACTTGCTTTCTTAATAATATTAAAGGTATAACCACCATATTCTAAATAAATCATTAATAATTATTTTCCTGACGTTGATGATTGATTTCATTCTTTTTTAAATAAGCTTTAATGATTTCATCTTCACTAATATCTTTACTATAGGCAATCTTTAAATAACTAACAAACAGCTGTTCAATGTTGTCTTTTGAAATATCATTAACTAATAATGCCGTCTTATTAAAAACATCTAATAATAACTTTGTTAAATTATTTTCACTATTTTCAATGGTAAAAACAAAGTCAATCTGGCAATCAATCCCTAAAGATATTAAGAAATGAACCCCATCAACATATTCTTCTAATATGACATCTTTAGCACTAGCTTCTTTACAAGACCAATATTTAAAACATCTTGTCTCATTAGCAAATTCCCCTAATTCAACTAGAAAAGCCAGTATCCGTTCATTAATCGTCTTCTGACGACTTAAATGATGCTTATTAAGAATTCTTTCATCTAAAGTATTTTGATAAGCGACTAAGCTTGTTAAATCATAATCCATAATGAACCTCCTCTATTTTTAAAAAAAACCAAAAAACAATTTTGGTTTAATATTACATATTATTTTAATAAATCAACTAACTCATTCTTTTTCATAGCTGAATAACCACTCAAACCACGTTCTTTAGCTAGGTTTTTTAATTCACTAACCGTTAACTTACTTAAATCAACATTAGTATCATTGCTAAGTACTTCATCAGGTTGTTTTTCAACAAGGACTTCGGCACTAGTTTCAGTTAGTACTACTTCATCTCTTTTAGTATAAACTGGTCTATTTTTAATAACAACAGCTTTTTCAGCAGGTTTTAAGCCTTTTTCTAAAGCATCTTTAGCGACATTAACAATCGCTTCAAAAGCTTTATTATCATGAATAGCAATCTCACTTAACATCTTTCTATTTAAATCAACTTGGGCACATTTTAAACCATACATCAATTTTGAGTATGATATATTATACATTCTAGCTGCCGCGTTAATACGAGCAATCCATAACTTTCTAAAATCTCTCTTACGTTGTTTACGATCACGATAAGCATATTGTAATGATTTCATTACTTGCTCATTTGCTGTACGATATAAGGTATGTTTTGAACCAAAATATCCTTTAGCAAGTTTTAATATTTTCTTACGTCGATTACGAGCGACGTTTCCACCTTTTACTCTTGGCATTTTCTATTTCCTCCTCTATTATTTGACAAGTAAAGACTTGATTCTCTTATAGTCACTTGGTGATATTAAAGATGATTTTCTTAATTGTCTTCTTTGTTTTACTGATTTTCTTGGTGCTAAATGTGAAGTGTAAGCTCGACCTCTTTTTAACTTTCCAGAACCAGTAACTTTAACTCTTTTTGCTAAACCACGATGTGATTTCATTTTTGGCATAATAATATCCTCCTATTCTATTTTTTCTTAGGGGCAATATACATAAAAATGTTATTACCTTCTAATTTAGCTTCTCTCTCTACTACCGCTATATCTTCAACCTCACTAACAAACCGTTCCATGATCTTCATACCAATATCAGTATGAGTCATTTGACGGCCTCTAAAACGCATTGATATTTTTAGTTTATCGCCCTTATCCAAAAATTTACGAGCATTCTTAAGTTTGGTATTGATGTCATTAACATCAATAACTGGTGATAATCTAATTTCCTTAACATCTTGAATCTTTTGATTTTTCTTAGCTTCTTTAGCTTTCTTTTGAGCTTCAAAACGATATTTACCATAATCAATTATTTTACAGACCGGTGGTTTGGCTTGTGGTGCAACACACACTAAATCTAAGTTCTTTTCATAAGCCATCTTCTGCGCTTCTCTAGAACTAATAACGCCAACTTGAACGCCTTGATCATCAATCAATAACACTTCATTGAAACGAATATCTTCATTTACTAAATCATCATTCTTTTTCATTTTTAGTTGCTTACTAATGTTAAGCCCTCCTTTACAAAAAAAGTATTCACGTTTTAAAAGTGAACACTTAAATATTACTATTATTAAATAGTGACATTAACCTATAGTCTTATAACTATCAGGTGAACTAAGTAGTCTCTTTCCACGCCACTATATTATACAATTTTATCTTAGTAGATGTCAATTAATTTGTTTCAATTAATCCATATCCACCATCTTTTCTTTTATAGATAACACTGATATTTTCCGTTTCCATATCACGATAAATATAAAAACTATGATTTAACATTTCCATTTCCAGAATCGCTGTATCAATATCTTTAGCTTCTGGTGTTAATTCTTTAGTTCTGACAACTTTATCTTCATCATCAAAATCATTGATTGGTAAGTTATCTAATATTTCAATATCAAAAGCATGTCCTAACTTTTCTTTACCACGATGGTTACTACGGTGATCTTTAATTTTAGTTTTATGTTTTCTAATTTGAGCCTCTAATTTATCAACAACAACATCAATAGCATTATATAAATCTTTATCTCTTGCTTCAGCTCTAAGTATTCCAAATTTAGTTGGAATGGTCGTTTCTATTTTTTGTTCATCATTATAAATTTTAATTAATATCTTAGCAACAGTATCATCATTTATAACAAAAAACTTATCTAATAAACTAATACGAGATTCGATATATTTTTCAATAGCCTCAGTAATCTCCATGTTTTTAGATTTAATAGAATATTTCATCATAATCATCCTTTCATTATGCTACTTCCATTATAACTTATTCTTCTCTAAAAATAAATTGAAACTACTATTAAATAAAAATTATTTTATTTATACTATAGTAAATATTAATGCATCAGATAAAGGTACTTCTTTTTTCTAAAAGAATCGTATTACGCCACTGTCCTTTACGATCTCTAGCAATCTTATCACGATATCCAACGATGCGAAAGCCACAAGCTTGATGTAATTTAATACTACCAATATTTTCGGCAATAATATTCGCATATAAGGTCCATATCCCCTTCATTTCCGCTTGTTCAATTACATATGATAATAATATTTTACCAACACCTTGTTGATGAAAAGCTTTTTTTATATAAATACTAACTTCACAAACGCCAGCATAGACTTCTCGTGCAGACATCAAACTTAAAGCTACAAAACCAATAACTTCATTATTAAAACAAGCTACATATCTTAATTGCGACAAATGATTATGATCCCATTCTTGATAACTAGGCACTGCTGTTTGAAAAGTAGCATTATTAGATAAGATACCTTCTTGATAGATAGCTTTGATAAAAGGCCAATCTTGAAGCATCATTAATCTAATAATTATTTTATTGCAATCAATCATAATTTATTACGATACAGTTGTACTATTTCATCATGTTCTTCAATATTACGCAAAACGCGATGTTTAATTGAAGGAATACCATATTTATTAGTAATAATATCTAATATCGGTTTAATTTTACGGACTTTATCATGATAGACAATTAAATCAACTGTTTGAAAACTTTTTTTAATAATATCTTCTATATAACCCAAACCATTTTCATAATAATTAGCATCTTCAATAAAGCTAGCTGCTAAATGATGATCATAATAAATAGGATAATTCTTACGAAGGATAGCTTCATTTAAGGTATCTTCAAAAAAAGTTCCTCCTAAATAGAGAACATTTAACCTCGTATCAAAATCAAGATTAAAAATATTAAATATTGATAAACATAAAGCCTTAATAGCTAATGGGTTTTCATAAGCAGCAGGACTACTACCTATTTCTAAATCATATGTCGGTTTTTTAAAACGATACAATTCCTGAGCCTTATTTCCTGAAATAACTCCGCTATAGTGAGTCGTCTCTGTTGTTACTTTAAAATTAAGATCTAATAAATAATTGTGTTTTTGTAGTTCTAGTAATAAGCGAGTTGCTTCTTTAGGCATCGTCGGTAAGAAAGTACCACTTTGAATATCACCCACACTATGAACAGTTAAAATATTATCTAAGGCATTTTCACCTTCATGGTAATTCACATGCACACAGATATCAATATCATGATACTGTTCATTTAAATAATCGACAAATTCATTAAAATTATGCATAACATGTTTCTTAGTAATCATAAAATGAAACTCATGTTCATCATTTTTTAATTGATAACTTTCAATATTACCTTTGGCATCAATATTTTTTACTAGTATTTTATAATTTTGCTTTAGATAATTAAAGAAATGATAACCTACTAAATCAAGAGATGGATTGTTACATATTATAAAAAGAGCTTTCATTATTAATGTACCTCCAGTTCTATTAATAATTTTTCACTATAATATCATATTTATTTATGTTTTTCATTAAATATTGGTATTTCTACTAATAAAATACCTATTTGTTTAAATAAATATATTTATTAAGTTTGTATTAAGATAATCTTAATAATTACCTTTATCTATTTATAAAATTATAAATAATTAAAATTAATAACGTTGATAGTAACTTAATCCCCAATAATCTTGTGGAGCTAAACGACAAATGCTATTACAATTCCCAATACTATTATAGCCAAGACCGAAATAAATATCATAATTATTACGATAAGTATTAACTACTTGCGATAATGATTTATTCTTATGTTTAAAGATTTCAACATGGGTATGAGGTCCTGTTGAATTACCAGTACTACCCATGTAACCGATAACTTGTCCCCGGCTTATCGTTGAAAAAGAACCGGCTAATTGACTCATATGACCAAAGATCATTGTATAAGTATCACTACCAAGTTGAAAAGCAGCTACCACATAATTACCATAACCATAAGCATCCCATCCTGAATAAAGAACAACGCCATTACCAGGAGCATGAACAGGTGTACCAGTATTATTTGCTAAATCGATTCCAGGATGCCATCCCCCACCATAATAATACCAAGCGGTTGCTGTTACAGTAGCATGATAGACAGGAATATCTAAAGTTCCACTTACAGGTGGTTTTGGTTCTTCTGGTTTATTATTATCTTCTTGATTAGGTTTATCAGGAGTAGTAGGCTTACTAGGTTTTGATGGTTTACTAGGTTGAGGAGCATTATTTAATTCATCTTCTAAATCTTTAATATTTAAATTATTTAATTGCGAATTAAATAAGGCTTTAGCTTTTCTTTCTTGAGCAATACGAGCCATATAATCAGCCTCTTGATTCTGATATTGCTTTAAGCTGGTCTTATATAAAACTTGACTTTCTCTCAGTTGTTTTTCTTCATTAACTAACTGTTTCTTAGCTTTAACTAATTTGTTTTCTTGATCATTCAAATCACTAATAATTTCTTCATTAGCTGCATTAATAGCATTAACCCCATCCATTTTTGTTAAAAAATCATCAATACTATTACTAGTCATTAAAAAATCAATCGTAAAATTATCATTACCAAAACTTTGCATCATTACTAATCGATCCATTAATTCTTTTTCAAGATTATTAATTTCTTTTTTTGTCTGAACAATATTCTTTTTATTAATTAAGATACTATTTTCTTTACCCTTAATTGAAGTATTAATATTATTAATGATCTGAGCCATTTTGCTAATATCATTCTTGGTTTCAGCTAATTGTTTCTCATAGGTATCAATATTAGTCTTACTATTCTTGGTTAATGAATCAAGATAGTTTTGGTATTCAGTACAAACTTGCTTATTAGCATTAAAACTAGATTTTTTAGCACATAAATTTTGGTAATAAGCTTGATTAGCTTTAAAATTAATTTTTGCAAGAACTTTAAAATTTAATAAACTAACTATTAAAAATA
>JAITPW010000083.1 GCA_031289255.1 Bacilli bacterium | reverse complement strand
TCATTAATTGGTAATGTAAAAGATAATTGCACTTTACCATCATTCATGGTATCTCCATAAGGAAGAATATTTTTCATATCATTTTCCATGATTAATAAGCTCCTTTCATTAATTCAATAAAGGGATTAAAATAAGTTTCATCTTTTTGAGCAACACCTTTTAATCCTTTACCACCATCAATAGGTCGTTTAACATTCGCAAAAATCCCTTTTTCAATGGCATTAAATAAGCCATTAGATTGAATTTCTTGTAATAAATCAACAGCTTTAATTAATACTTCTTTACATCTATTTTCCATCATTCCATCTTTTTTATATTCGATTTCATTACCAAAATCTTCCATCGCTTTAAAAATATAAGAAGCATTTTCAATAGCTAGATAACGATCGGAAATAAATGGGGTATGAATAGCTTCAGTCAACATTCCTAATAAATGTAATTTTTGACCAGTCATAATCGTAACCATATTAAATAAAGCATCTTGAACTTGACCTTTAAAAATATTACCAGTCATAAATTTGGTTGGTGGCATATATTTTAAAGGTGCTTTAGGGAATATCTGGCGAACCATTTGGGCTTGAGCCAATTCATAAACAAAGCTATTCTTAGCTTCAGGATCCATTTCAAAGGCATGACCCAGTCCCATTTGTTCTTCGGGCATTCCCGCATTTAAGGCAAATTGTTCATTAATAAATTGACTTGCTAATACGGTGTGAGCTTCTTCAATAGCATCAGCAGTTGTTAAATAATTATCTTCACCGGTATTGATAATAACGCCAGCAAAACCATTAATGATTCTTGAAAAATATTGATCCACTAATGTTCTTTTCATATTAATATCTCTAAATAAAATACCATATAAAGCATCATTTAACATGACATCTAATCTTTCAAAAGCCCCCATCACTGCAATCTCAGGCATACATAATCCTGAACAGTAATTGCATAATCTTATATAACGATTTTGTTCTTCACCAACTTCATCTAAAGCTTTACGCATGATCTTAAAATTTTCTTGCGTTGCATACGTTCCCCCAAAACCTTCAGTAGTTGGACCATAAGGGACATAATCTAATAAAGATTGACCTGTTGTTCTAATAACAGCTATAATATCAGCCCCTTGACGAGCAGCTGCTTTAGCTTGCACAATATCTTCATAAATATTACCAGTTGCTACAATAACATATAAATAAGGTCCGGTTTTATCACCCCATTTATTTAAATAGCTCTCTCTTTTTTCACGATTCTTTCTAATCTTTAAAACCGCTTCTTGAGCTATGCTATTTACTTTTTCTTTTATATCATTAATTGGTGCCATTGGCAGTTCCGTAATATTTAATTCATTATTAGCAATTTTTATGGCAATTTCTTGCGCACTTAACTTCTCTTGAATCATTGCATTTCCTAAATATAAACAAATCCCTTGATTTAATTTATCATTAGCAACCAAATGATCAATGACTATATTAGGATATGGAACTTCCATATCATCAATTCCATCAATACCAAACAAACGAGCTATTGTTCTTTCAGTAGCTACTGTCGTGTGCATATCAACAAATTCTTGCATCGTATCAGCAATATCCTTCGATACATTACGAGCTTTTGCTACTAAATCCAAATCTAAATTAATTTGACCCATCTCGCATCTCCCTCTCATATATGTTTTCAATTATTTCTTTTAAATCATCATTTAATTTTAATAAATTCATAACTTTAAAAGCATCATTAGGTACTTTTTTATGCTTATCTACTTTTATTAAAGAATAATCCATAATCTTCTCAATACTATCTTTGAAAGTATTTTCATGATAATTATCAAGACCAACTACTTGATAATGAGCATACTCTAAACTAATATTTAAATCTAAATGGGTAGCTAAGATTGCTATCGCATTTAATTTATCTAAATATTCGATTAGACCACTTACAATCATCTTGGCTTCAATCGGATTAGTCCCTCTGGCAAATTCATCCAAAACTAAAAGACCTTGCTTATTCTTAATATAATTTAGTGTATCATTTAAAACAACAATCTCTTTTCCAAAAGAACTTAAACTATTAGAAACATCTTGTAATTCATCAGAGATATAAGCAATATAATCTAATAATGGTAAACTCGCTTTACTCGCAAAAGGAAAGATTCCATACTGAAAACAAAGAACATTAAGAATAATATTCTTAAGGCTAACTGATTTCCCAGCCATATTAGAACCAGTAATAATATTTATATTATGATCAATATCCATATTTAAAGGGATATAATGCAAACCTTTATCATTAATAATCTCTTTAATAAAAGGATTATAAGCATTCTCAAGAACAATACTATTACTGATATCAGGTTTAACTAAGTGATAGTTAAGTGCTAGTTTAGCTTTACTAATTAATAAATCTAAATAACCTAATTGTTCAATACTAGCTTGCAGTTGTTCTTGATACTTGCCTATTTCTTGAGCAATCTCTTTTTTAACCATAATCTCAATATCTTTAATACTTTGTTTTGTTTTTAAATAATCTACATCCTCACTAGTAAGGGTCTTTAAAGTATGACGTAATTCTTTTAATAAAGGATGATACCCATCATAAAGCGAAAAGAATGGTTGTTTTGATTGGTCTAAATCTAAATAATTAAACAAGTCAGTATAATCAGTAATATTAAGAAAACTAGGACAAGTAACAATTTTATTAAAACACATTCTTATATTATTTAAATTATAAACAAGTTTCTTTATTTCAAATATTTCGACTTCATCTAATTCAACATAATCTAAACTATTTATTAAATGAGTAACATCTTTTAATCTTGAAAAATAAACATCACATTCATTAAAAACTCTAACATTATCATTGATTAATTCTTTTAATAAAGCAATTCTCTTAAATTCTGTTTCTAATTCAGCTTGATCTTGATAAGGTTGTAAGGTATTTAAGTAAGTCATGCCATAACCACTACGAAGAGCTAATTTACTTAAAACATAAGTAAAGCCAACTTCTAATCGTTGTTTTTTATCTAAAAAAGCCTCCACTTACTTAACCCCTTTCACCATATCAAATACCATTTTTTTAGTACCTAATTTTATCTTATCAACAAGTTCATCGCTATCAACATCATAATTGATACCAACCGGATTAGTGCTTACTCCGATGATATTAATATTATTAAGATACATAATCTTAATATTAGTTTTCTTTAACATCTCCAAAGTTTTTTGATTAATAAAAACCTTTGTGGCATTATCAACTACTATTTTCAAATTAGGATATTTTAATCGATGTCCTATTAAAGCTAAAACCATCTTATCAACTAAAGGTCCATTAATATATAAATATTCCACTCTTTTATCTAACATTTTAATAATCTCATTTTCATGATTAATAAGAGTTTCCATCGTTATAACTCTAATATTATGATTCTTATCTATGATAATACTATGAGTTGTATCATCAATAATAATATCTCTAATACCTTCATTAACGATATCAAGTTTAAAGATATCTAAAGTAAAAATCGTTTTAGCAACAACCTCATCTATATCTTTACTTAAACTCATCCCACTACATAAAATCGTTGCATCACAAACACTAGGATCGGCAAACCCTTTGCGATTTAAAGCGCCATCAATAATACATAGTCCCTCAGGATTAAAAGATTGTAATATATTAATAACCTTTTTTAATTGTTCATTATATGAAGGACCAGCTAACTCAATCAATCCTTCATTTAATGAACGAGCAATAATAACTTCCCCTAAAGGAGTATTAAAACCAGTTGTCTCTAATATTTCAAAGCTAATTTCACTATTTAATAAACACTTCTTAGCTGTTGCGATTATCGTATTTTCTTTGATATAAATAGTTGGTTTTTTAGTATTAAAAATTAAATCAGCTTCTTCTCCATCATAACCAATTGAAGTCAACATACAATTAGTATAATCTCTTAGTTTAAGAATTGCATTAAGGGTTGTTGTCTTGCCAGCATTCTTACTTAATCCAATTACAGCTAAAGACCGATAATTGTTTAACTCTTCATTTAATTTAGTGATTATGGCGAACATTTCTTTCTAAATTAGATGGTTCAATACATTGACCTTCATCATTTAATAATCCAGCAACCCCGGTTTTATGAACTTTAACTTCACCAGATATAGGTTGTTGTTTATAAACTTCTGGTTCATAGTAAGTGGTAATTGTTCCTTCATAGTTTCTTAAAACAACTTTACCAGGAGCTTGTGAAATAATATATTGTGGCATTACCGGAATCTTACCACCACCACCAGGAGCATCTACAACAAATGTCGGAACACAATAACCTGAAGTATGTCCACGTAATCCTTCGATTATTTCAATACCTTTTGATACTGGTGTTCTAAAATGTTCTAAACCATTACTTAAATCACATTGATAAATATAATAAGGACGTACTCTAATCATAACTAATTCGTTAACTAATTTCTTCATAATATGAACACTATCATTAACACCAGCTAATAATACTGATTGGTTTCCTAAAGGAATACCGGCATCTGCCAGTAATTCACATGCTTTTTTAGCTTCTGGCGTAATTTCATTAGTATGATTAAAATGGGTATTTAACCAGATTGGATGATATTTCTTTAACATATTAACTAATTCTGGTGTAATTCTTTGAGGCATAACAACTGGCGTTCTTGACCCAATACGAATAATCTCAACATGAGGAATAGCTCTTAATTTAGAAATGATAGTTTCTAAGACACTATCATTAACCATTAGAGCATCGCCACCTGATAATAAAACATCTCTAACTTCAGGATGAGCTGCTACATAATCAATAGCTTGATTAATTTGTTCCATCGGTAAGGCATTATCATTTTGTCCAGCAAATCTTCTTCTTGTACAATGGCGACAATACATCGAACATTGATCAGTTACTAATAATAAGACACGATCTGGATAACGATGAGTTAATCCTTTAACAGAACTATCAACATCTTCATGTAGAGGATCATCAAAATCACTAGGTGAAATATATAACTCATTACTTAAAGGGACAGCTTGTTTACGAACGGGATCATGTTCATCACTTGGATTAATCAATGAAATATAATAAGGAGTAATTGCCATTCTTAACGATTCTAATGTCTTTTCTGCTCCCTTAATTTCTTCTTCTGTTAAATCAACATATTTCTTTAAATCATCTAAAGTTTCAATACGGTTGGCAACTTGCCATTTCCAATCATTCCATTGTTCATCACTAACATTAGGAAATAATTCTTTTCTACGACTAAATGTATACATTATTTTATTCTCCTTTTATTTATAGATATTTACTTTCAAAAATATCTCTTAATACTTTTGATTCACGTAATGCATCTAAGGTAATCTTCGCATGACCTTTAGTATAACCATTACCAATCATCATATTAACATCTTTTCCAACACCTTCAGCTCCTAAAGCTGCTTTAGTGAAACTTGTAGCCATTGAGAAGAAATAAACAATACCTTCATCTCTTACTGGTAAAATAGAAGCCATTTCAGTATTCATAACATTAACACAGTTAATCGCTACATCAACATCTTTACCACCAGTTACTTCATGAACTTTATTTAATACTTCAATCGCATTAGTAGCATCACCAACAATAACATAATCACAGAAACCAGTACTCTCTAATAGAGCACGATCTGATTCTAAATTAATAAAACCAATAACAGTACCATTAGCACCAACACCTTTTTTAGCTTCATAGCAACACATCATACCACTTTTACCAGCCGCTCCTAAAATTAAAACACTATTGTCTTTTTTAGCAAGTTTTAAAGCTTGTGCTGGAGCTCCAGCGACATCTAAAGCCGCTAATGCTAAAGTTTCACTCATATCATCAGGTAGTACAGCATAAATACCAGATTCAAATAAAATAGCTTGCCCATCAATTTCAACACGATCAATATCCATATGGATTTTCTTAATCTTATTAATTTTTAATGGTGTTAATGATAAAGATACTAATGTTGCAATTTTATCACCAACTTTTAAGTCTGTTTTACCAACTAATGCCGACCCTATTTCTTTAATAGTTCCAATCAACATTCCTCCTGAACCAGTAACGGGATTTTGTTGTTTACCTTTTTGGGCAACAATCTCCATAATATGATTACCAATCTTTATTTCATCATGTCCTTGTTCTTCAGCTATTTGGGTAAATGAAGCTGAATCAACATTTAGTGCAATAACATCTATTAAAATCTCATTATCATAGATATTCATATCATTATCTATTTTTAAAGCTGGTTGAGGTAAAACTCCCTCTGGTTCAATGACGCGGTGCGTACCATATTTGTTTCCTATTTTCATTCTTTGTCCTCCTAAAATCTTTTTATTTCATCAGCAAGGACAACCCTTGCCTCTGTTAAACTTAATACTTCTTCAACATTGCTTTCTTCAGCTACTTCAATTAATAATAAATGATCTTGTTTAACTTCAAAGACAGCTAATTCAGTAACAATCATATCAACACAGGCTTGACCGGTTAAAGGTAATTGACACTCCTTTAAAATCTTAGGTGTTCCTTTAGCAGTATGAACCATTGAAACAATAACCTTACGTGCTCCTGTGACTAAATCCATAGCTCCACCCATACCTGGTACTAATTTACCCGGAATCTTATAGTTAGCAATATTACCATATTGATCAACTTCTAATGTTCCTAAGACAGTAACATCAACATGACCACCTCTGATCAAGGCAAAAGACATACTGCTATCAAAGAAAGCACCTTTATCAGTAATACCAACCATCGCTCCTCCAGCATTAGTAATATGAGGATCTTCTTTTCCTGGTACTAAACCAGTTAAACCAGTCATGCCATTTTCTGATTGGAGAATAACATCGACTCCTGCTGGTAAATAATTAGCAACCATCGTTGGTAAGCCAATTCCTAAATTAACTAGTTGACCATCTTCTAATTCAAGGGCAACACGACGAGCAATCTTTTCCTTAGCATCCATCTTATTCACCCTCCTTAATGACAAAATCAACTAAAACACCAGGAATATTAACTTCATTAGGATCAATAAAAGTAACGATCTCTTCAGCTGCAACAATAACAGTTTGTCCAGCTAAAGCCATTAAAGTATTAAAGTTTCGCGTTGTTCCAATCAATTTACAATTTCCAAAATGGTCTGCTTGATAAGCTTGAATAATACTAACATCACCCTTTAAAGCTTTTTCTAGTAAAAAGTCTTTACCATCAATATTAAGAACTTGTTTACCATTAGCAACCTCAGTTCCTAACCCAGTCGGTGTTAATACCCCACCAAGGCCACTACCACCTGCTCTAACTTGTTCAGCCAGGGTCCCTTGTGGTACTAAATTGATAATCATTTTCCCTTCATTCATTAAGCGTTGCGCTTCGGGATTTAAGCCAATATGCGAAGTGAATAATTCAGCACATTGCCCATTACCAATCACACGCCCAATCCCGCGATCAGGAAACCCACCATCATTACAATACATCACTAAATTCTTAGCATCACTCTTAATTATCATATCCATTAAGGTTTCGCTTGTTCCACAGGCCATAAATCCTCCAACCATGACATGAATACCATCATTAAAGCAAGTAAGAATCGCTTCTTTTCCTACAACTTTACTTTTCATTATTTTATCCTCAAAATTTCTCTTGTTTCCTTAGGACTTGCAATATCTCGTCCTAATAACTTAGCCATTTTAACAACTTTTGCGACTAACTCACCATTTGATTTAGCAAGAACACCTTTCTCAAGATAGACATTATCCTCAAAACCAATACGAACATGTCCACCCATAACAATAGTCATTGCGGCAATAGGAAAAGCATTTTTTCCTACTCCAGCAGCTGTCCACGTGCAGTTGCTTGGTATTGACCCAACCATAAATACTAAATCACGAGCTGTTGCACTAATACCTCCATTAACACCCATGACAAAATCAAAATGTAAGTTTTCATCTTTGATATAACCTTTTTTTTGTAATCTTAAAGCCATATCAACCATCCCTTTATCAAATACTTCACATTCAGGTTTAACATTGTGTTCAGCCATTTTCTGAGCAAATTCAATAATCATATTTTCGGTATTTTCAAATATTTCATCGCCACCAAAATTACAAGTACCACAATCAAGGGTTGCCATTTCCGGATTAAGATTAACTGGTTGTAATCTTTCTTCACTACTCATTCCTACCGCTCCCCCAGTACTTGGTTGAACGATTGCATCTGGACAAGCTTCCTTGATAGCATTGATGCATTCTTTAAAACGATCTTGATTTTGCGTCGGTTTTCCATCATCAGTTCGAACATGAAGGTGAATGATACTGGCTCCTTCATCATAAGCAGACTTAGCTTCACGTACAACTTCTTCAACTGTATAAGGTACAGCCGGATTATGTTCCTTGGTAACTTCAGCTCCACTGATACAAGCAGTAATAATTAACTTATTACTCATATCTTTTTTTCTCCTTTGGTACCATACATACTCCTATTGCTGTACAGACAACAATTGGTTCTTCTAAAAACTCCGCAGCACTATCACTAATATCAGTACGAGGTCTAATAACTTTACGAGCTTCAAATTTCATTGTTCGTGAAGTATTACCCTCTTTTTCAATATAACCATAGGCTTCAATATAATCACCTGCAAATACTGGTGCTTTAAACTGAACGTCTTGATAAGCAACAAATAGTCCCTCATCACCATCACGTTTAATAAGTAATTCTGTTGCTACGTCTCCAAATAAACCTACCATTCGTGCACCATCAACTAATTCTCCTCCATAATGAGCATCATGAGCTGACATTCTTAATCTAATTAATGATTCAATTTTTTCCATTGATAATCTCCTTTCACGCCACATAAAAAAGCGCATTGAATAAAAATCCAATAGCGCCCCATATTAATATATGAGAGTTTACAAACCGTTTGTTTATAAACCAAGATCATTATTGTCGTAAATAATTTTCTTTCGGCAGTAATTCCATTCATTAATAAATATCTTGGTACGACCCAAATTTATTAACTACGCGAATATAGTGCTCCTCTATTACCTTAATTATACCTTAGAAAAGAACTATGATTCAATCATTTTTTAACATTCAAACATGTACTTTTAATGTATTAATATTGATGTATTATAATTACTTATGGAATATGAATAATTACCATAAATAATAGTAATATAAATATCCTATAATTTAATTAATCTCCAATACTATTAATAAGTTATTAGTCCATTTAACAAAAATATCTTAATTATTATTATTAAATAATAATATTATCTTAAAACTCCTCATTCCATTTATAACCAACATTATAAATGTTCCTAATACATTTAAAACCTACTTTTTTGCGTAAACGTTCAATTTTCTGATTGATATATTTTAGATAATTAACTTCATCAGCACATTTATTACTTTTAGAATCATCATAAAACAACTTATTAATATCATCTTTGGAAAAGGTCCTATTTTTATTGGTAAAAAACAGCTTAAATAGTTTAGCTTCATCTTCAGTTAAGATGATATTATTATTATTATAATTTAGTTGATTTAAACCCATATCTAAAGAAATATTATTATCACAAAAAAATGATTCACTCTCATAACCTGATAAATCATCAATAATTAAATGAATATTCTCATAGTCCCCAACATTTAAGACCCGGATATATTCTCCACCATCAAAGTCATATGTTTTTAATTTATATGAAACGATAAGAACAAGCAGATCAGGATATATTTTATGAACTTCATTAATCTGATTTAATAATTTTTTTTGATCTTCTAGACCATAAATCAACCCTAATTTATATTTCTCAATCATTTGATCTTGTTGTAATTGGCAATATGAATATCTTAAATTTAAACAATAATCAAACTTACCCATACCTTTTAAGACATCAAACATTTTTAAATCATTTATCATAACTAAAATTGTATTCTTCATAATAATATTCCTCTCTTTTTTATTTCTCTATACATATATTAGCACTTCTTTATAAATAAATAAAGTTAGTACATAATTTTGACAAAAGTATAATATATTAAATGTTCTTATTATTTTATTAAAACTATAAATTTTTATATCTATATAATAATTTAATCGCTTATAACCTAATAAATACTATTATCTTTCTATTTATATTTTTAGGAAAGTTTAATATCTATCATAAAAACCTCAATATAGTTAATATCTATCATAATATCTATAACTTTATATAATCTATTGTTTTATTTTATTATAATGCTATAATTTTTTCAAGCAACTGAAATTCATTAACTATAGTTCTTGCGATTTTAATAAAAATATTTTAAGGAGGTTTTACTTATGAAAAAAGTAAAATTAGTATTAAGTCTAGTCTGTGCATTTATTTTATTTAGTGGCATTAATGCGACTACTATTAAAGCAGCTAATGCTGATGTCATGATATTTAATTTCAAGATATGGCAAGGGTCATATAATCCAGCTCGAAATGGCAGTGATAAGCCAGGTTCAAGCATATCTTATAAATATTATAAAGGAACCAAAAAGCTTGATAAAAGTGCTTATGTAATTCATTCAAATAGCGCTATTAATTTTTACCAATATTTAACTAACGCTAGTAATACATCAATAAAATATAGTAATACGGCATTACATTCTGCAAATACTAGAACAGCATATCCAAATAATGCTCCTGAAGATAAAAGTTATGGACATGCCTTTATGGCATCTCGCCAAAACATCTGGGATTGTTCAGCTACAATAAAAGGAAATTGGGCAAGCGATGATTTATTTGGTAAATAATCTAAATATTAAGAAAGTTTTAAACAAATACCTTTTAGGCACTTGTTTAACTTCTTATATAACAAGAACAATCATCTATAGCGCGATAATGTTTTTCTTTTTTAGTAGCTTTAATGAGTTTTTTCAAAACCCACAATATGGGGCAACTACCTTTAAGGATGCTTATGGACATGTTTTTGATTTCTATTTTTTTAATGGTTTTATTGGTAGTTATCTTACTTTAATGTTTATGATTGAAAATATCATAACTTTTCTTAACATGATTAATAAAAGAAATCAAGAATTAATATATCGAGTAGGTCGCACGAATGATTTTTATAAGACCTATATTACTAGATCACTTAAAGCTATATTATGTTCAGGATTAATAATCCTTTTAGCATGTGTTATCGTTGATATTGTTATTATTGCCATTAATTTTATTTGTACTGGCAGAAGGCGGGATAATATACGTAATGATACGAATGATACTGGAAGCTATGACGAATTACGGCTATTCATCTTCGACAATGATAGATGGTATATATCCCTCGGATATAGCTATATTATATGCTTTTGGATTATCTGTAGTTGTCATAGTAATG
>JAITPW010000064.1 GCA_031289255.1 Bacilli bacterium | reverse complement strand
AGAGAAAATTAAACTTTTAGAATTTACTAAACAATTAGAGGAATTAGGTCTTATTTTAAATAGTGTTGCGAATAATGATATAGTTATTTATCAAATACCAAGCTGGATCAAGCCAACATCTGCCCAACAAACGATCGATAATATTATGACTTATCTATTATCGTTAAGAAATATTAAAGCTTTTGATATTAAAAAAGATGATTTAATTATGGCGAGTTGTAAGATGAGTTTAAAAGCTCATCATTATCTTAATATGGAGGAAATGGAACAACTAGTTAAAGACCTTCTTAAGACTGATGATTATGATCATTGTCCACATGGTCGACCCATTATTGTTAGATTATCTTTAAAGGATATTGAGAAGATGTTTAAAAGAATTGTTTAATAAAAAAATTATAAGAAGAAGAAGTGGTAATAAATGTTAGATAAATTAATAATAAAAGGTGCTCGTGAAAATAATTTAAAAAATATTAATCTAGAGATTCCTAAAAATAAATTAGTTGTTTTTACTGGTTTAAGTGGTAGTGGTAAATCATCGTTAGCTTTTGATACGATTTATGCTGAGGGACAACGTCGTTATATGGAAAGCCTTAGTTCGTATGCAAGACAGTTTCTGGGTAACTCTAATAAACCTGATGTTGATAGTATTGATGGGTTATCACCAGCTATTGCGATTGAACAAAAAACAACTAATAATAACCCTCGTAGTACCGTAGGGACAGTGACTGAAATATATGATTATTTAAGATTGTTATATGCCCGAGTTGGTCATGCATATTGTCCAATTCATGGTATTGAAATAAGTTCTCAAACCATTAGACAAATGATTGATAAAATTATGCAATTGACTCCAGGTACTAAGATTCAAATTATGGCCCCCGTAATTAAAGATAGTAAGGGTACTTTTAAAGACCTGATTAGTAAACTTATTAAAGATGGTTTCATTAGGGCTTTAATTGATGAAGAACAATTTTATTTAGAAGATGTTAAGGAATTAGAAAAGAATAAACGTCATAATATTAATGTTATTGTCGATCGTTTGATTATTAAAGAAGGAATTAATCAACGGTTAGCAGATTCATTAGAGATAACTCTAAAACTTGCCAAAGGAATTGCCTTAGTAGATGTAGGGAAACATGAAATATTAACTTTTTCAGAAAATTATGCTTGTCCCATCTGTGGTTTTAGTATTCCTAATTTAGAACCACGTTTATTTTCTTTTAATTCGCCTTTAGGAGCCTGTCCTGATTGTAAAGGACTAGGTTTTAAAATGGAAGTTGATGTCGATTTATTGATTGATCGTCCTGATTTAAGTATTAATGGTGGGGGCATTAGATATTATCGTAATATTATTAAAACGGATAATTTAGAAGCCCAAACTCTCAGAATACTTTGTCAAGCATATCATATTGATATGGATAAACCAATTGATGAATTAAATAAAAATGAACTTGATATTATTCTTAATGGCTCTAAAAAACCAATTGAACATCAAGTTATATCTTCAGGTTCAGGAAATATTTTGAATCGGATTAGTTATATTGAAGGGGTTAAAACTTTAGTTGAAAGAAGATATGCGACAACTACTAGTGAAAATGCTCGTGAATGGTATAAATCTTTTATGAGTGAGAACATTTGTCCTAGTTGTCATGGTAGCCGCTTATCACCAGAAGTATTAAGTGTACGAGTTGGTAGTAAGAATATTTATGAATTTACCCTGATGGCTATTGATGAAGCTTTATTATATATGAAAAGTTTAGAATTAAGTGCTACGGAAAAAGAAATTAGTCGTTTGATTATTGGCGAAATCAATAATCGTTTATCTTTTTTATTTAATGTTGGTTTAGAATATCTAAATCTAAATCGGATGGCGGGAACCCTTAGTGGTGGAGAAGCACAACGAATTAGATTAGCAACCCAAATTGGGTCCGCATTAAGTGGTGTTTTATATATTCTTGATGAACCTAGTATTGGTCTCCATCAACGTGATAATGATAAATTAATTACGACACTCAAAACAATGCGTGATTTAGGTAATACGATTATAGTCGTTGAACATGATGAAGAAACGATGAAAGCCGCTGATTATATTGTTGATATAGGGCCAGCGGCGGGGATTCATGGTGGTGAAATAATTGAACAAGGTAGCATTAATAAAATAATGAATAATAAAAAAAGTATTACCGGACAATATTTATCATATGATAAATATATTCCTTTACCCCAACAACGTAAAGCTGGAAATGGTAAATATATTGAAATTCTTAAAGCTAGTGAAAATAATCTGAAGAATATTAATGTTAAATTCCCATTAAATAAACTAAATATTGTTACTGGTGTTAGTGGTAGTGGTAAATCGACGCTTGTTAATGAGATTTTATATAATGCTCTTAGTCATAAAATTTATAAAAGTAAAGTTAAAATAGGAGCTAATAAAGGAATTAATGGGTTGGAGAATATCGATAAGGTTGTTGAAATATCACAAGATCCTATTGGGAGAACACCTCGTTCTAATCCAGCTACTTATACTGGTGTTTTTGATGATATTAGAGATTTGTTTGCGATGAGTCCTGAAGCTAAAGCACGAGGTTATTTGAAAGGACGTTTCTCATTTAATGTTAAAGGTGGACGTTGCGAAGTTTGTCAAGGTGATGGGGTGCGAAAAATCAGTATGCATTTCTTACCAGATGTTTATGTAGAATGTGATGAATGTCATGGAAAACGTTATAATGATGATACTCTGGAAGTAAAGTATAAAGATAAAAGTATTGCGGATGTTTTGGCGATGAGTGTGGAGGAAGCTCTTGAATTTTTTAAAGCTCTTCCTAAAATATATCATAAATTAGATATTATTAATCAAGTTGGGTTAGGTTATATTAAACTAGGGCAAAGTGCAACCACACTGAGTGGTGGTGAAGCTCAAAGAGTTAAACTGGCTACTGAGCTACAAAAGAAAGCTACTGGTAAAACAATGTACATTTTAGATGAACCAACAACTGGTCTTCACATTGATGATGTTTATAAATTAGTTAAAATTCTTCAGAAAATAGTTGAAAATGGTGATACAGTTGTTGTCATTGAACATAATATGGAATTTATAAAAATTGCTGATCATATTATTGATTTAGGTATTGAGGGTGGTAATAATGGTGGTACTATTGTTGCTCAAGGAACTCCTGAAGAAATAATCAAATGCAAAAAAAGTTATACGGGACAATATCTTAAACCAATTATTGAAGCAGATCTTAAAGCTAAGAGGTTTTAAAATAAGAAGTAATCATCTTTATAATCTTTATATTATGATAGAAAAAAACGAAATTGCTTGATATGATAAGCGTTTCGTTTTTATTTTTAAATAATTTTATGGGTAAAGAAGGTTGTCTTGACAGATATCTATAAAATATAAAGGGTAAGCTATATCTTTATTTAGTACTAAAAAGAACTTACCATAGGTAGTTCTTTCATCGTTAGTTATAAATCGATACCAAGCATCTCTTTAGCTATAGAAATATAATAATTAAAGATTAAGATGATCATAATGACAATGGCAATCATGATTAGTAAAGCTTGTAAGTACATGTTATTAGGTAATACCAGATAAGGAATAACTAATAATACGACGGTAATTAAGTAAGCGATACCAGTGTATAAGGAAGATTTAAAAGCATCAGTATTACCTTCAGCTTTTTGGGCTAAGTAATTAGAAGCGGCCATTGATAAGGTTGCGGCAATACCAGTAATAATACCAGAAAGAGCAACTAATTGATTATTTGAAAAAGCAAAAGTTAAACCAGCAATAGTACCAGTTAATTCAACTAAGGCATCATTTAAACCTAAAACAATAGAACCAACATAATTTAATCGTTCTTCATTAAGCATGGCAATTAAGGCGTTTTCATGTTCTTCTTCTTCTTTAATAATCTCTTTTATCTTAGGATATTCTTTAAGGTAATCATGTAATTGATGACCACCTTGATATTCATTTTTTTCCATTAACTTAATCGTAAAGGTGAAACCAAATACGAGACTTAATAAAGAATATAAGAAGATTCTTATTTTATTAGCAGGAAGATCTTTTTTGGTATATTCTTTCCAAATACCATAATGAGTTAACTCATCTAAAGCAATATGATTAAGAATTTCTTTATTTTCAAGATTTTTTTCTTTACGAGCTAATCTTAGATAAATATGATGGTCGGTTAATTCTTGTTGTTGAAACTTTTCTATAATTGTAAGCATTTTATCACCAGTAGTATTATAACATTAAATGAAGATAGATTATTTAATAATTAGTCTTTTAATAAGGTATTTGATATTTTTGAAGCGAATTTTTTTAATTCAACAAGATCATCTTGATTAGGATGATTGATATTCATAATTAAAAAACTACCTTTACAATAGAAATATTCCTTGGCAACATTGAGATTGTTCTTTTGTAGTTCTTCAACAAATAACTGATAAGGATTAAGTTTACAGGCTGAAGTAAAAATAATTATATTATTTATTACTTGAGGATTAAGAGTTTTAATAAAAGCCATCATTTCCTTAGATAGAGTTGCTCCATAACAAGCTCCTCCTAGAAAAAGAAGATCAGTAGGGGTAGTAAGTGGTTCATTAATAGTTAAAGCTTCGATATTAAAATAATCACTTAATACTTTAGCTAGTTTTTTTGTATGACCTGTTTTAGAATAATATCTAATCGCTATAGTTTTATTCATAGTAATACTCCTTTATTTTTTATTTTTAATAACTTGAATGACTAGAATTATTAGAATCACAATAATAATTGATTTAATAATTGAAAAGCCATGAGAGAAGAAGACAGATGGGCCATGTAAACTAAAAGATAGAAGTCCAAAGATAAGACTTAAAACCAGAAATATTATGCCTATAATAATTAAGATAATCAATGTTGAAGTTGTAATATTAGGTTTTCTAAATTGACTATCTTCAGTATGGGAAGCTTCATGTTTGAAATGAGTCTCATAGTATGAGTCACGATATTGATTACTGTTTTGATTATTAGGATTTGTTTTTTGTTTAAAGATTGGTTCTTTAAAGGATTCCTCTTTATTATTATTAAGATATTTATTTAAGAGTATTTCTGGTGTTCCTAATTGCTTGATGACATTATCAAAATTATTATCATATTTAAGAATAACTTCAATATTAGAAGCAACTTCTCTTAAAATAGTATAAGTATTTTCAACATTATTCTTGATTAGTAATGTTTCTAGATTTTCTAGGTATATTTCTTTATTCATTGTTTCTTCTCCTATTGTATTCATTGTTGTTATGAATGATTGTTTTGATGGGCATTCGGATTAAGACGTATAATAATACTCCAATAAAGATAATGACAGCTATACTTATTGCTAATAATAGCCCTAAAGATAGAGCAATCGTATCATTAAAAGAATCATCATTATTGTTTAGATAATTAGTGTTATTAGTATTACATGTTTCAAAAAGATTTTTAGTATTAAAATGGCAGGTTTTAAAGATTGTTTTATTAATATTAACGTTGTTTTCAATACGATAGATTGGTTTAAAACTAAAACCATCATGATTACGGTAGAAAATAGTACATTCTTTCTTATTACAATAGGTAATGGATAGAGATGCGCTACTGAGAGTATTAGTAGTTTTGTTATCAGTAATTGCTACTTTACCTTGAAAACCAGTGATAGCACCAATAAAAATAAGCCCTGCTAATAAGAAAACCATACTAACATTAATAATATAATAGATAATCAAGACTACTTGCCAGATAACATTTGATTTTTGACGATGATTACGATAATCAGATGTTGAAGTTCTTTGATAATCCTCTTTATTATTTTTCTTTTCATAACCTAATTCATTAATAATATCATTACTTAATTCAGTAGGGTTACCTAGTTTATCAATAACGATATCAAAGTTATTATCATTATCATACATTATTTCATCAATGATCTGTTCATAATCAGCTAGAACATCATAAATATTAGAAATATTATACTTACTTAAATTTTCTTTTACTTCTTTGATATATGATTGTTTATCCATTAGCCATCCCTCCATAATTATTTAAGAATATTTGGATGATATTATTTATTTTTTGATAGTCGCTTATAAGCTCATTAGCTCGTTGATTACCCAAATCATTTATTTTATAATACTTTCTAACTTTATTAGAATCACTAGCCTGTAGATAGGATTCAACATAACCAGTTTTTTCTAATCGTTGTAATACTAAATAAATGGTTCCTTCTTTAACATCAAGGAGGTCGCCAATTTCTTGAGAAACTTCATAACCGTAACAATCACGTTGTCTTAAAATCAGCAGGATACAAATTTCGAGACTACCTTTTTTTATTTGAGCATCCATTAGTACATCTTCGTTGGCAATATTATTGCCATAACAATATAGATTATTAAGGATGAACCAAATCCAACAAGAAAACCAACGGCAAAAATAATTCTAACTAAACTGACATCGATATTAAAATATTCGGCTAAACCATTACAAACCCCAAAGCACATTTTATTATAATCAGTTCGATATAATTTATTATTCATATTTAATCACCTCTTTATTTAGTATAACATAGTATGTTATACATAACAATAATTATAATAATATTTTATTTTAAGTAATTGTTTGATTGATATTATTACCTAAGATGAGTTTTTTATTATAAAAAATATGATTATATGGCAAGTGATTTATAATATAGATAAATTAATATAATAATGGTTCATTACATATCCATTGACTAGTTAATATATTTTTGTTAGAATAGGATAAAGCTAAGAAAAGAAGAGTAATTATTAAATATTATTAAAGAGAGTCAATGTTGCTGGAAGATTGATATAATATTAATAATGAAGATGGTCTGGGAGTTAATAATATGAATTGAGTAATATTATTTGGTTAATATCCATTATCGTATTAAGAGATAATATTTTTAATATTATAAATTAAGGTGGTACCACGGTCTTTTCGTCCTTAGAAAAGGCTTTTTTTTAATTTGAAAGGAATGGTTATTTATGAAAAAGAAATTTTATATTACAACGCCAATTTATTATCCTAGTGATAATTTACATATTGGTCATTGTTATACCACTATAATTGCGGATTGTTTAGCTCGTTATAAGAGAATGCGTGGTTATGATGTTAGATTTTTAACAGGAACAGATGAACATGGTGAGAAATTAGAAAAAGCGGCTTTGGAAAGAGGTATGGAACCTTTAACATATATTGATGGTATCGTCGATAATATTAAAGAATTATGGAAGACCTTAGAGATAAGTAATGATGATTTCATTAGAACGACACAAACTCGCCATAAAGAAGCTGTTCAAAAAATCTTTACTAAATTTTTAGAAAAAGATGATGTTTATTTAGGTAAGTATGAAGGTAATTATTGTATTCCTTGTGAATCTTTTTGGACAGATTCACAACTTGATGAAGATGGTAATTGTCCTGATTGTCATCGTCCTGTTGAATATCGGGTTGAAGAGAGTTATTTCTTTAAGATGAGTAAGTATGTGGATCGTTTAGTTAAATATTATCAAGATCATCCAACTTTTATTGAACCTAAAGAAAGAGAAAATGAAATGTTGACTAACTTTATTAATCCTGGTTTAGAGGATTTAAGTGTTTCACGTACTAGTTTTGCTTGGGGAATTCCAATCGTTGAAAATCCTCATCACGTTATCTATGTTTGGATAGATGCTCTTGCTAATTATATTACAGCTTTAGGTTATTTAAGTGATGATGATAGTTTATTTCAAAAATATTGGAATAATGATGATGTTGAGATTTTACAATTAGTAGGTAAGGAAATAGTTCGTTTTCATACTATTTATTGGCCGATCATGTTAATGTCTTTAGGAATTAGATTACCTAATAAAGTTTATGGACATGGATGGTTAATTATGAAGGATGGCAAAATGTCTAAATCTAAAGGTAATGTTGTTAAACCAGAAAAATTAATAAGTCGTTATGGTAATGATGCTTTAAGACATTATGTTCTTTCACAGATTATTCTGGGTAATGATGGAACTTATACTCCAGAGTTATTTATTGATTGTGTTAATACTGATCTGGCCAATAAATTAGGTAATTTATTAAATAGAACGGTATCAATGGTTGATAAGTATTTTGATGGTCATATTAAAGATAGTGGTATTAAGAATGAGTTTGATGAAAAACTAGTACAACAAGCTCATCTTACCCTTAAGAATTATGAATCTTGTATGGATGCCTATCATATTGATAAAGCTAATCATGAAATATTTGATTTAGTTAATGCCTTGAATAAATATATTGATGATACTAAACCTTGGGTTTTAGGTAAAGATGAAACGAAGCAACCAGAATTAGAAAATGTCTTAATGAGTCTTTGTCGTGGAATATATCAAGTTGGTATCATGTTACAACCTTTCTTATTAAATGCTTCAGCTAAAATATTTGAACAATTAAATGTTAGTGATTATCAATATGAACATGTTTATGACTTTAATTTTAATAAAGAATTTAACGTTGTAAAAGGTGAACCGCTTTTTAATCGTCTTGATGTTAATGAAGAATTGAATTATTTAACAGGTAATGAAAATGAATAAAAATA
>JAITPW010000035.1 GCA_031289255.1 Bacilli bacterium | reverse complement strand
TTATCTTTATTTTCTTCTTAAAGTTGATAAAAATTATATAGTATATTTTTTTTACTAATAATAGTATAATTTATATCAAGGAGGGAAATTTATGAATAATATTGGTTTAAAATATACATCATTTAGAGAACATCGCTTAAGGTGGATTGTGCTCTTAGTTGGTTAGTTATTTATTTTTATGAAGATAAAATTATTAACATGGTTATTTTAATCATGAACAGGTTTTTTTAAAAGGAGAAATTATGAACAAAAAGAGAATAAGAATTATAATAAATTATGCAATATTAATAATTATATTCGTTATTTTTATCGGGGCATTAGAAGATAATTGCACAATTAATGCTCAAGAGTATAAACAAGAAATAGTTAATATTGATGAAAACAAAGAGAATATTATGAAGAATAATAGTAGAAGTGTAGTTAATAACGCTTTTAGAGGTGATTTTTGTATAGATGCTGCTAAATTAGAAATTGATGCTGGTGATATTGCTAATTTTAATTTATATCTTAAAATTACAGGGAGCAATACAGAATTCAATAATGCTAAATTAGAAATCGTCATTCCCAAAGAACAGTATCTTAGTTTTAAACAAAATCTTGATGAACTTATTATTGCTAAAGTTAAACCAACTTTAAAAAATAATATTTTAGTTTGGAATTTTAAAAAATTAAATGCGGGAATCATGGATAAATTAGTTCTTAAAATCAAAACAGAAAATGGTCTAAGTCCTAATGGAAGTAAAGTAATATTAAATGGTACTTTTAGTGCTGATAATTTAGTCGATGATCACAATAAACAAACTAAGATTAAGGAGTCAGCTCAAATTAATATCAAAAGTAATGGTAAGCTAGCGACAACTAATTATTTTAATAAAGTACTTGATACATCATATATTGCTCCAAGTCAAGGTGATGTCGGAATATGGGATTTTTCTTTTAGTGTACCAAAATTAAGTTATGGATCTAAGTTTATTAAAGAAGGTAGTACTATCCATGTCGAATATCGATTAGATAAATTGATTGAATATCAAGATGTCTATGGTAACACCCCAAAACCAACTAAAATACAAAAAAATGATGATGGTTCATTATCATTAATATGGGAATTTAAAGCACCATCTTATGAATTGCAACAAAAAGATGCTAAGCATATTTTTGAACAAAATTTCCAATTAAAGCTTTATTTTCCACCAACTATTCCGCAATTTCAAATAGTTAGTAATACCGTTACTGGTAAAATTACCTTTTTTGATGATACTAATGTTTCAAGTACTTCACTAAACTCATCAATTGCTGTTTTAATTAGTAATCCTAATATTATCGCAACCGAGGGAACACCATGGACCATTAAAGGTAGTTCTCCTAAAGATGCCGTCGGAGGAGTAAGTAGTAATAACCAGGATGTTAAAGTATACGATAGTGCCCTTTTAGGATTTGGCCTTTATACAACGATGGGCTATGCCGATAATGCTTTATGGGGACCGACTAAATATTATATTGACTATGAAGTTGATGATCATCTTGATATTGATAAATTTTATAGTGGTGACTTTTATTATCGTCCTAATAGTAAATTCCCAGGTGGTTTACCGATAAAGAAAGATGTTGTTTATGATATTTATGTTAAATATGGAACCAAAGCTAATCATGATCAAGATTATTCATTATTTTTAGAGAATGTTAGACCTCAAAAATGGTTTCATAACATTAATACTAAAGGTAAACATATTAGTGAAATTCAAGTAAGATTCCATGCTAATGATAAAAATAATCAGGGAGAAGATTGTGTACCAGCCGGGACGTTTTCAACTAATGTTAATTTCTATTTTACGATTGAAAAGGGTTATGTTGGTCAAGTTGTTAATCGTGTTAAAGATGTTGAAATGACGAGAATATGGGGTGCTGATGGTTATTTAATTATGGATTATGGTAATGGAACTAATGATTGGCCTGAATTAATGTCTAGACATTTTGGTCCGTATTCTGCTAATATCATGCCAAGTCCAACTGGTGAAACTAAAGTCGCTCGTACGGGAATTGGTTTTTCAAATACTACTGGAAATCTAATTGATCCTGGTCATAATACTTTGAAAGTATCAGTTACTAATGATGCCGCTTCAATCGCTAACCTAAATGGTCCTTTTGAATCATATATCTTATTGCCAATTGGTATTAATTTAGAAAATGATATTGCTAATGATAGTAACTATCAAATTAGTAAAGTAAGTGATAATTATCATAATACTAATCAACAATTAATTAAGTTGACTTGGTCTAATAAAAGATTAGTGCCTAAAAGTTCAATAAATGGTGAAATAAATGTTCAAGTAACAAAACAATTAACTGATAGTTTTAATATTAAAGTATTTACTTATTTTAATGATCAAGATTTTATTGTTCCTAAAATAGATGGTATTGCTAATGCGATGGATACTTATAAAGTTAAGGATATTGATGATTTTAATAATAATGGTAATAGAGATGAAGATATTATTACTAGTGGGAATAACTATATCTTCAATAATAATAATATTTTAGAAGTATCACAAAGTATTAGTACCACTCATGATAAGAATGTTAGCTTTGCAAGTGTAGTGCCTAAGTCTGATGTTACTATTAATTTATTATTAAATAATAATACTGACATTAATATTTCAAAAGTAGTTCTTATTGATGTTTTACCATCTTTAAATGATAAAGGTCTAAGTATTATGGAAAATAGAAATAGTAAATTTAATCTAACATTAAAAGGTCCAATAGTTATTCCTAAGGAATGGGAAAACAAAGTAAAAGTTCAATATAGTGTTTCTAAAAATCCTAAAATAGCTGGAGTCATTGATCAAAACACCACTTACTTATCAAAGATGCATGTTTTTGCGGATAATGCTGAAGCAGAGAATGTCGTTTGGTTAAATGAAAATGAAGTTACTAATTGGCAAGATGTCTATTCTTTCAAAATAGAAAGTAATAAAGATATTAATTTTCTTAGAGGGACAGCTCTAGCGATTAAACTTAATATGAGTACACCAGGTATTGATAGTATTGATCCTAATTTACTAGATGAAAAGATCAGTAAATATCAGCGAGCTGCTTATAACTCATTTGCGATATCTACTAATAATTCACAAGTAGTTGAACCAAATAAAGTAGGGGTGGCTTTAAAACTTAAAGCCGATCCAATAAAGCCGAATATTCCTAATAAACCAAATGATTTAAATACGAAAAAACATTCTCAAATACCATCTACTGGTATTGATCATAAGCTTATTTATTTATCTTTTTCTGGTTTAATAGGATTGCTTATCTTATTAAAATTTAATAAAAAATACTTAGATAAGTAATACTATACTAAGAACTCAATTTCATAAATTGAGTTCTTTTCTATATAAAGATTTATTTTTTCTCATAATATTATTCTTTATATTTATCACTAATTATCAACAAAGGATCCTTCTTAAAACGATAATATTATTATTTATTAGTTACTATAACCAAAATGATACAATCTATGAGGATAAAATATTTGCTTAGCGCTATTATTTGTAGTATAATAATCAAGCAAGCAATTTAGTTATGTATTAATTTCTATAGTGCTGATACGAATTATAATAAAATATTGATTATTAGTAACATAATGATTTGATATAATCATTATGTTACTTTTTTAGAAAGTGAGAGATTTATGAAATTTAACGAATTACAATTAGATGTGCGTATACTTGATGCCATTAAACAAATGGGGTATGCAGAGGCGACCAAAATACAAGAGTTATGTATCCCAACGATATTAGAGAAAAAAGATGTCTTTGGATGTGCCCAAACCGGTACGGGAAAGACAGCGGCTTTTTCTTTACCAATAATCCAAAATATTGAACCAGGAAATAAAATTAAAGCTTTAATTTTAGCACCAACTAGAGAACTAGCAATGCAGATAAATGATAATATTGTGAAGTATAGTAAATATACTAAATTAAAAACTACGGTTATTTATGGTGGGGTTAAACAAAAACGACAAGTTGATAAGATTAAAAAAGGTATTGATATCTTAGTAGCAACACCAGGAAGATTACTTGATTTAGTTAATCAAAGATTTATTAGATTAGATAATGTTGAATACTTTGTTTTAGATGAAGCTGATAATATGCTTGATATGGGATTCATTCCTGATATTAATAAGATTGTAGCTTTATTACCTAAAGAAAGATGTAGTCTATGTTTTTCAGCAACAGCTTCACCAGCTATTAAAAAACTTGCTAATTCGATCCTTAAAGATCCTTTACAGATAAATGCTAGTCCAATTTCATCAACTGTTGAAAAAATAAAACAACAAATTTATTATGTTGCTAAAGATGATAAAGATAAATTACTATTAAATATTATGGAAGATAAGAAAAATTATGCAACTTTAATATTTACGAGAACCAAAAGAGGGGCTGACCGCCTTAGTAATATTTTAAGTGATGCTAAGTTTAAGGTAGCTTCAATTCACAGTGATAAACCACAACGAGCTCGTCAAAGAATTATTAGTGAGTTTAAATCAGGAAAGATTAATACTTTAGTTGCTACTGATGTTGCTTCACGGGGGTTAGATATTTCTGATTTATCATTTGTGATCAACTATGAAATGCCTGATATTGAAGAATTGTATGTTCATCGTATTGGTCGTACGGGAAGAGCTGGTAATGATGGTCTAGCAATTTCATTAGTTTCTAATGGTGAAAAACGATTAATGCGCCGTGTTGAAGATTTAATTGATAAAAGAATTGAAGTTGTTCATGATCATATCTGTGCTAAAAGTGAGACTAAAGACCGTGATGATAGTCGTGGTAAACGAAGTAATAATGGTCGTGGTAATAACAATCGTAATAGTAGTAATGGTAGTAATCGTGATAAACAACGTAATGATTTTAAAGGGAAAGATGCTTTAAGTAATAAGAATGCCCCAGGGAAGAAGAAAACTAAGGGTAAATATGCTGATAAGAATAGCTCGTCTAATAAGAAAAAAACGGAAGATAAGAAAAGAGAATTATCACATAATAGTGAATATACTAATAAACGTAAGAATAAACGTAAGAATAATCGTCAACCAAATAAAGCTAAGAATAAATAATTATTTAAAGCAAAGCTAAATTGATTATTGTAATCTAATAAATAATATATTAGAATAGATAAGTAATTTAAATTAAAAACTATTAATTTAGTTTTTTTTTACATGATAAAGGAGTAAATGATGCGACTTAGAAATAATCCCCAAGCAAGTAATATTCTTAATAATTCAAATTATATTATTAAAGAACATCAAGATACCTATTTTAATGATAATAAACCATTACATCTGGAAATAGGGGTTGGTAAAGGTGATTTTATTATCGGTATGGCTTTAAAGTATCCCGATATTAATTTTATTGGTATTGAAAAATATGCCTCAGTCTTAGTTAAAGCTTTAGATAAGTTAGAACGTTTAAATATTAGTAATGTTATGTTGATGAATATTGATGCTCAGGACTTATTATCATATTTTAAACAAGCTAGTTTTAAAACTATCTATTTAAATTTTAGTGATCCTTGGCCTAAGAAAAGGCATTATAAAAGAAGATTAACTTATGCTACTTACTTAGCGTTATACCAAAAAATATTACAAGAAGATGGTTTAATTAGACAGAAGACGGATAATAAATTATTATTTGAAAGTTCATTAATATCGTATAATAATTATGGTATGTTATTTAAGCAAGTAAGTGTTGATTTACATAATAGTGAAGATATTTTAGATAATGTTATGTCGGAATATGAAAAGAAGTTTTCACAAACCCAACCAATCTATGCTATAAGTGTTAGTTTTAAGAAAGGATGTTATAAAAATGAAATATAAAGCATTTTATGTTGATAAGTGTATTATGATTTATTTAAAAAATATTAATTGTACTAGTCATGAAATGAAAGGTAATATTTGTATATTGTATCATGATCAAAAAATAATAGGCTATAATATTTTTGATGTTGAAAGTCCTCTTTTAATAAAAGGTTTACTTAAACAAAGTGATGAATTAAACGATCTTATTAATAAAGAATTATCTAAACAAGGATTAGCATCTTTAGAGGTCGATGATACCGCTTATTTTGTGGTTGGTCATGTGGTTGAGTGTCGACCTCATCCGCAAAGTGCTAAACTACATATCACACAAGTTGATATTAAAGATGAAATTATACAAATTGTTTGTGGTGCTAAGAATATTGCTTTGCATCAAAAAGTTGTTGTTGCCAAGGTGGGAGCAGTACTTAATAATGGGACATGGATTTTACCAGGTAAGATCATGAATGAAAAATCTAATGGTATGATATGTTCTGATAAAGAATTAGGATTAAGTGAAGTTTCTCATGGTATTTTAGTACTGGATGATACTTATCATATTGGAGATGCTTTTATTGTTTAAAATTAGAGATATATTAATTGATTCTGAAGTTGTTATTGCTCCGATGGCTGGGATTACTAACAGTGTTTATCGTAAAATTCTTCGTCAATATATGAATGGTTTAATCTGTTGTGAGATGGTCAGTGATAAAGGTATTAATTATCGTAATACAAGAACACTAGATATGTTGAATATTCAAGAAGAAGAAGGTTTAATATCATTACAAGTATTTGGTGGTGATGTTGAAAGTATTGTGGAGGCGGCTAAATATCTTGATCAATTTACAAATTGTAATATCATTGATATTAATATGGGTTGTCCGGTTAAGAAAGTTCTTAAAACAGGAGGGGGGGCTAACCTCTTAAAAGATCCTCTTAAAATAAGAGAAATTGTTAGTAAGGTTGTTAAGAGTGTTTCTAAACCAGTTACTGTTAAAATAAGAATGGGTTATGATAGCTCTTCGCTTAATTACTTAACGATAGGTAAGATCATTGAGGAAGCAGGAGCAAGTGCTATTACACTTCATGCCCGAACCAGAGCTCAATTATATTCTGGTAATGCCCAAATAGAAGCTATTAAACTACTTAAAGAAAGTATTAATATTCCTGTTATTGGTAATGGTGATATTACTTGTTTAGAAGATGCTATTAGAATGAAAGCAATTACTAATTGTGATGCTATTATGATTGGTAGAGGCATTCTTGGTAATCCGTGGCTGGCTCAACAGATAGAGCATTATTTTCAAACACAGGAAATATTACCTTTACCAACCTATGAAGAACGAATCGATCAAGCCATTGGACATCTTAATTTATTAGTAAAAGAATATGGTGAAAAACTAGGTGTTGTTCAAATGCGTTCATTTGGAGCATGGTATTTAAAGGGTATTCCTGGTAATGCTCATGTTCGTTTGTGTTTAAATAAAGCAGAATCACTCCAAGAAATGCGTAATATTTTTATAAAATATCGTGATAAAATAAGCCTAAATAACTAAACTTAATTAGGTAAATTTATAGATTTTAGAGTAATTTAATAATACTGTTTTATAGTTGCATATAAGCAATATAAGGCAGTTTTTATTTTTTTTTTAAATTATGTTCATTTTTTGTCTTTTGTGCATTTTGTATAAATAAAGCCATTTTTTTAAAAAAAACGATAAATCATGAACTAAAATGAGTACTTTTACTTAAAAAATGATACTAAAAAAATTTTTTAATTATGTAAAAAAAAATTAATTATTCTGTCTATTGCTTAAATGTATCTGTTTTGTTAAATTTTATCTATATTCAGAAAAATTTATAAAGGAGTGATTAAACGATGGGAATTATTGAAATTTTCATTAATCAAACAGTAGATGCATTTATGGCCTTATTTAAAGTTAATAGTATCGATAGTCTTTTTTCAGCACTATCTAATCTATTATGGGCACCACCAATGGTTATTGTCTTAGTTGGGGCGGGACTTTATTTTTCAATTCGTACGCGCTTTTTACAAGTTCGTAAAATTAAGAAGATGGTCAGTTTGTTATTTGGTGGACAATCATCAGATAAAGGGGTATCTTCATTTCAAGCATTTGCCTTAGCAGTTGCTGGTCGTGTTGGAACAGGAAATATCGTTGGGGTTGCAACTGCCATTGCATATGGTGGACCAGGAGCGATGTTCTGGATGTGGGTTATTGCCTTCATCGGTTCAGGAACAGCTTTTGTGGAATCAACATTAGCTCAATTATACAAAGAAGAAATTGATGGAGAGTATCGTGGCGGTCCAGCTTACTATTTTGGTAAAAAAGGCTTCAAAGGTTTCTCATTAGCATTTATGATTGCAGCTATAATTGCTGAAGCTTTCTTAAAACCTTCAGTTCAATCAAATGCGATTGTTACAACTATCAATGAAAACTTTGGAACAGGAACAATTATTCCAATGGCTATCATTGTGGTGCTTATTGCAATCATTATCATTGGGGGAACTAAAACAGTAGCTAGAGCTGCTGAAATCATTGTACCTTTCATGTCAATTGGTTATATGATTGTTGCAATTATCATTATTTTAATAAATATTAATCAAATTCCTGCTATTTTTGGTTTGATTTTCTCATCAGCTTTTGGACTTAATGCCGCTTTAGGTGGAAGTTTAGGTTGGGCTATTATTTGGGGAGTTAAACGAGGAGTATTTTCTAATGAAGCTGGTCAAGGGACCGGAGCACATGCTGCAGCAGCAGCTGAAGTTAGTCACCCAGCTAAACAAGGTTTAGTTCAAGCTTTCTCAGTATATTTTGATACTTTATTAGTTTGTTCAGCAACTGGGTTAACTATCTTAATTACGAAATCATATCAAGTTTTCCAAACCGGATTTGGGGCAACTAATGGTGTTTTTAAAGTATATAATGGTTTCCAAGGAGCTGGTCAATTCTTAGAAAGAATTACAGATGCTAAAATGATTGGTTCAGCTGAGTCAATTTCAATGTTTACACCAACAGCTTTTAATACTTTATTAACTAGTTTTGGTGGTAAATTCGTTGCGATTGCTTTATTCTTCTTTGCTTTTACAACATTAATGGCTTATTACTATTATGCTGAAACAAATATGGAATTATTGTTCAAGAAAAAAGAAGAAAGTTTTAGAAATGTAGCTCGTTGGGTATTAAAGGTTGTCTTTATCTTCTCAACATGTGTCTTTGGTTTAAGATCTAATGCTGTAGCATGGGCGATTGCTGATACTGGATTTGCGATTATGGTATGGATTAATATTATTGGAATATTATTGATTTCTCGTCCAGCTTTAATATTATTTAAAGATTATGAAAAACGTGAAAAAGATGGAACAGAAGATGTTAAATTTGATGTTTCGACTCTTTCAGAAGAAGATATTAAACATTTCCAAGGTGTAACTTTCTGGGGTGGTAAAGAAGCAGGTTTATCTCAAGAAGATTAATCATGTTAAAAATTACGACCAAGTAATAATAATATTATTAATAAAATTAGCTTTTTTAAAAAGATACTAGTTAAACATAGTATCTTTTTTTACTTAAGAGCATTATTTTAATAAGATAATAGATAATATTAAGTGATTATTATATGAACATTACGCTATAGTGGGTGCATTTTACCATCTAAAAATGGTATAATTATTAAATATTGATAAAATTTATAAATAATAAATGAGCTTGATGAGTGAGGTGTTGAGGAATGGGTATTATTTTAGGAAAACTAGCAATTGCCTTTAGTCGTTTTTCAGGACGAAAAGGAACTAATATCGGTGGAAAAATTGCTTTAAAATTTAATAAACATATCCTAAGAAAATTAACGGCTAATATTGATGAAATTATTTTAGTAAGCGGTACTAATGGTAAAAGTACCACTACTAATATTATTGCTCAGACTTTAAGTAATAGTAAGGCCTCTATTGTTAGTAATATTGATGGGGCTAATATGTATACGGGAATTGTTTCAACTTTGATTGATAATTATAAGCTAGGAAAGAATAATCATTATCAATATGGGGTTTTTGAAGTTGATGAAGGAAGTATTCCTTTAGTATTAAATGATCTTGATAAGTGTTCTTTAGTTATTACTAATTTCTTTCGTGATCAATTAGATCGTTATGCTGAAATAGATATTATTATCGATAAAATAAATAATGCTGTCGCTCTTAAAGGTGATGATATTAAATTATATCTTAATGTCGATGATCCTTTCTGTTATCGTCTAAGAGATTATAACTTTATTGGTTATGGCTTAGATAAAAAGATTGATATCTTTAAAGAGGGAACGATATCTGATTCACGTTATTGTGCTATTTGTGGTCGAGCATTACAGTATTCAAAGATTTTTTATGGCCAATTAGGTCATTATACTTGTGAATGTGGTTTTAATCGTCCTAATCCCAAATATTTATTAAGTAATGTTAGTAATGAAGCTTTGAAGATTAATAATACTATTTTTCATCACCATATTATGGGAAGCTATAATATTTATAATATCTTAGCAGCGATTAGTGTTTTAAAAGAAATGGCTATTAAAGATGAGATTATTGAAAAGACATTAGTTAACTTTAAAACAATTGATGGTCGGATGCAATTATTACATCTTAATAATCATCAAATATACTTAAATTTAGTGAAAAATCATGCCGGTATGAATCTAACCTTACAAGAAATTAGTTATCTTAAAGTAAATCATGTTTGTTTTTTATTAAATGATTATACGGCTGATGGTAAGGATATTTCCTGGATATGGGATGCTGATTTTGAATATTTATTGAACATGGATATTAAGAAATTCTTTATCAGTGGAACAAGATGTTATGATATGGCTTTGCGATTAAAAAATATGGGTATTGATGAACATAAAATAATCGTAAATCCTTTATTTGAAACCATTATTGATTTAGTGATTAGTGATAATGCTTTTATCATTGCTAGTTATACAGCATTGTGGAAAGCTAAAAAACTATTAGAAGCGAAGGAGCATTAATTATGGATTATCATATTTATCATATGTTTCCTAAATTACTTAATTTGTATGGGGATCATGGGAATATTATTACTTTAGAATATTATGCTTCACAATTAGGGTTAAATCCGATTCTTCATGAAATTGATGATGTTAATAACATTGATTGGGATAATGTCGATTTTATGTTAATTGGTGGTGGTTCTGATCGTGAACAAGCATTAGTAACAGAACAATTAGGCTTAATAAAAGATAAAATAAAAGAAGAAATGGAAAAAGGGTTACCTATTCTAGCTGTTTGTGGAGGCTATCAATTTTTAGGAAACTATTATCAAGCTACTAATGGTGAAAAATTAGCGGGTTTAGGAATATTAGATTTTTATACAGTTGGCCAAACCCAAAAAAGAATGATTGGTAATGCCTTAGTTCAAACCCAAGATTTTGGGGAATTGATTGGCTTTGTGAATCATGCCGGTGAAACATTTCATGATTTAAGTCCCTTAGGTGAAGCAACTAGTGGTTATGGGAATAATCTTACTAGTAGTATTGAAGGTATTTATTATAAAAATATGATTGGTACTTATTTACATGGACCTTTATTGCCAAAGAATCCACAACTTACTTTGTTTTTTATCAAAACTTTTATGAAAAGAAAAGGATTACCATATGATGATAGCTTAATTGATTTATCATTTGAAAATAAAGCACGAGAAATGATGAAACAAAGAATATTAGATAATTCGGTTAATAAGGATGACTTTTATTAGGAGGTAATGATATGTCAAGAATGGAACGGCATAAAGAAAGACGGGAAGGTCATGTTATTGAAGGAGAATTTAATGGCCTTGAAAAGAATAGTCTTGAACAAGAAATAGCATCGGGGTATGATATTAATCCTATTAATAATAGTAATATTAATATTAAAAGAAAAAAAACTTATCCTAAAACTTTTAATTTAGATAGCTTACAAGTTGAAAAGATAACTACTAGTGAGGATCAAAAAGAAGATCTTTTTGATATTGAAGAAGTTTTTAAAGCATTAGAAAAGAATTTTAGGGCTCCTGATTTTGATACGCAATTAGAAATTATGTCAGAATTAATGAATAATAGTAATATTAATCGGATTAGTGAAATTCATAAACCTCGTAATAGTAAACAGATATATAAAGATGATCAGACTAAACAAATATTAATAAGTGAAAATGAATTAAATGATCTTCTTTTATCTAAGGAAAATGAGTATCAAAAAAAATTATCACGTAAAAAAGCTTGGCAACAACGCAATAGTAAAACAATTGTAAAACAAGCAACTGAAAATATTATTACTGATAAGGAAGTAAAAATAAAAAAATTTGATTTATTAAGTCTTATTCTAATTATTATTTTAGTAATTCTCTTAATGATATTATTATTTTTAGTTTTTAGTTTTTTTCATAAATAGAAATTGATAGAAAAGAGATGATTTAATGAAGAAAGAGATTATTGTTATTGATGGTCCAGCTGCCAGTGGGAAATCAACTATTGCGAAAATAATTGCTCATCAGATGCAGTATATGTATATTGATTCAGGAGCAATGTATCGTTGTATAGCTCTTTATAAAATTGAGCATGATTTAAATATTGAACAATTAATTAAACAAATTAATGAGATTAAGATTTGTTTTACTTTAGATGATAAAGTTTATCTTAATAATATTGATGTCACTAATAAAATTAGAAATAAAGAAGTTACTAGTATCGTTAGTGAAATTGCTAAAGAAAGTGAAATCAGAGCTTATTTAGTTAAACAACAACAAGCTTATGGCCTTAATAAAGGAATTGTGATGGATGGTCGCGATATTGGAAGTGTTGTTTTTCCAACCGCAAAAATTAAGTTTTATATGGAAGCTAGTGTTGAAAAAAGAGCGAAGCGTCGTTATCAAGAAATAATTAGTAATGGTGATCAAGCTGATTATTTAAATATTTGTGAAGATATTAAGAAAAGGGATTATGAAGATATGCATCGTTTAAATAGTCCTTTAATTAAGGTTAAAGATGCTATTGAAATTGATACTTCTAATTTAAGTATCGATGAGACTGTCAATAAGTTAATGAGTATTATAATGGAGAAGGTGAAATAAATGAAGAAAGCAACTGTTGCAATCGTTGGGAAACCAAATGTTGGTAAATCGATGCTCTTTAATCGTATTGTTGGTGAAAGAATTAGTATCGTTGCTGATGAAGCAGGTATTACAAGAGATCGTTTATATGCTAAAGCTAGTTGGTTAACAAGAGATTTTATGTTAATTGATACTGGTGGTATTGAAGTTAAAGACGCTCCATTTATGGAAGAGATTAAGACACAAGCGATGATAGCTCAAGAAGAAGCCGATGTTATTGTTTATGTTGGTGATGGTCAGAGTGGGGTAACTAGTGATGATGAATATATTGCTAAATTACTGCAAAAAACTAATAAACCAGTCATTCTTTGTGTTAATAAAATTGATAATTTAGAAATGAAAAATGTTATTTATGATTTTTATCAATTAGGGTTAAATGAACCAATTGCCATCTCTAGTGCTCATGGAATTGGCTTAGGAGATTTACTTGATCGTATTATTAGTCTACTACCAGAAATAAAAGTTAATGATAATGAAGAAGAACTACGTTTTTCACTAATCGGACGACCTAATGTGGGTAAGTCAAGTCTGACTAATGCCATCTTAAATGATAATCGGGTTATTGTTTCACCTCAAGCTGGAACAACTAGAGATGCTATTGATATTCCCTTTAAAAAAGATGGTAAAGAATATGTTATAGTAGATACAGCCGGATTAAGAAAAAAAGGTAAGATAGATCATAATATTGAAAAATATGCTTTATTAAGAGCATTAAAAGCCATCGATGATAGTGATGTTGTCTTATTATTAATAGATGCTTTTGATGGTATCAAGGAACAAGATAAACATGTCGCTGGATTTGCTTTTGAACAGAATAAACCAATTATCATCATTGTTAATAAATGGGATTTAATCGAAAAAGATACTAATAAAATGCAAAAATTTAAAGAAGAAGTTTATGAGAGTTTTAAATTTTTAGCATATGCTAATATCTGTTTTGTTTCAGCTTTAGAAAAGAAAAGAATTCAAACAATCTTTGAATCATTAAATGAAGTTTCAATCAATATGAATCGAAGAATTAGTACATCAGTATTGAATGATGTGATCAGTGATGCTCAGATAATGAATCCAGCTCCGTTGTTTAAACAGGGTCGTGTTAAAATCTATTATGCTTCTCAAGTAAAAGTTGCTATACCTACTTTTGTCTTGTTTGTTAATGATAGTGAGTATATGCATTTCAGTTATGAAAGATACTTAGAAAACCAAATTAGAAATGCTTTTGATTTTAAAGGTACGCCGATTAAGATAATTTTAAGAAACAGAGTATAATAAAAAAATAAGAGGTGATTTTATGAATGTCGCAGTTATTGGTACAGGAAGTTGGGGAACTAGTTTAGCTCAAGTTCTCTGTGATAATGGTCATGATGTTTCCATGTTTGGGATTGAAGAAGATGAAATTAAAGAAATAAATCAAGGGACTAATTCTAAATTCTTTCCTGGGGTAAGAATAAATGAAAATATTAAAGCAACGGCTAATTTAAAAGAATGTCTTAAGAATGTTCAAGTTATTGTTTTAGTTGTTCCGACTAAGATTACATCAACAGTTCTTAGAGAAATTAAACCATTATTAAAAGAAAAAGTTTATTTTATCAATGCTTCTAAAGGCTTTGATCCGATTACTAATGATCGTATGTCTAATACTATTAGAAATATTATAGATGAAGAGTTTCGCTATGAAGTCGCTTCTATTATAGGACCTAGTCATGCTGAAGAAGTTATTTTAAGAATGTATACAACTATTTGTAGTGTTAGTCTCGATAATGAAGTTGCATTATTTGTTCAAAAATTATTCTCTAATGAGTATTTTCGATTGTATACTTTAGATGATGAAATTGGGGCTGAATATGGTGTTGCTATTAAGAATATTCTGGCTTTATGTAGTGGAATCATTACTGGAATTGGCTTAGGGGATAATACTAGAGCAGCTCTATTAACAAGAGGACTTCAAGAAATGATTAAATATGGGGTTAGTAAAGGTGCTAAGTTTGAAACTTATTTAGGATTAACGGGTATTGGTGATTTAATAGTAACGGCTACTTCAGTTCATTCTCGTAATTTCCAAGCTGGTCGACGAATTGGAGAAGAAAAGAGTGCTCAATTTGTTTTAAGTGATACTTCTACGACAATTGAAGGAGTCAGAACATGTAAAGTAATCTATGAAGATGCTCAAAAACAAGGTTTAGAATTACCGATTATTAAAGAATGTTATGAGATTTTATATCATAATGAAAGTCCTATTAAGGCTATTAAAAAGCTAATGACAAGACAATTAAAAGCAGAAAAAGGAGATGTTAAATAATGGATTATTTTACATTACACAGTATATTATATGGTGGGAGTATCCAATGGATTCTAATATTAATACCTATTATATTAGTTCTTCTTGCACAAAGTGCTTTAAAAAGAACTTATGCCAAATATTCTAAAATATATAATGCTCGTAATTTAACAGGTTTACAAGCTGCAAGAACTATTTTAGATAATCAAGGATTACATAATGTTCAAATATTTCAAGGTCATGGTCAATTATCAGATTATTATAATCCAGATAAGAATATTATCATGTTATCACCAGATGTATATAGTGGAACTTCAGTAGCGGCCTTAGCAATTGCCGCTCATGAAGTCGGGCATGCTATTCAACATGCTACTAAATATCCGGTTATTGCTTTACGTAATAAATTACTGCCCGTATCAATAGTAGCTGGTAATTTAGCTTGGATTGTTATAATGTTAGGATTAGTCTTTGCTAGTTTCAGTGGTTTATTATGGGTTGGAATTGGAATGTTAGGTATTATAGCTGTTTTTCAAGTAGTTACTCTTCCTTTAGAATTCAATGCTTCTAGTCGAGCTTTATCAATTTTAGAATCGACTAATTTACTAACTTATGAAGAAGTTCCAATGGCCAAGAAAGTTCTTAATTATGCTGCTTTAACATATGTTGTGGCATTAATTACTACCTTAGCTCAAGTATTAAGATTAGTCTTAATTGCAGTTGCAAGAAGAGATTAAGTATCATAATAATGTAGTAAAGGAGATGCTGAAATGAAAGTTAATAAATACCAGATTATTGGAATTGCCTTGATTATAATAATAATTAATTTTATTATTGGAAATTTTACTGATTTTTCAAAAGTATTTAATTATTGGTTTAGTATTGTTCGTCCCATTGTCATTGGTACCATTTTAGCATATTTTATTTATCCTTTAGTGATGTTAATTTATAATAAGACTAATAATGAAGCCTTAAGATTTAAACATCTTAATTATTATGTTAGTATTTTTATTGCTTATTTTATTATCTTTATTTTTTTCTCTTTGGTTTATGTTTTAATATCACCGATTA
>JAITPW010000028.1 GCA_031289255.1 Bacilli bacterium | reverse complement strand
ATGGTAAGAATTTATTTTTAACTTGGAACAAAGTTAAAGGGGCTAAATCTTATGTTGTTTATCAGTATAATTATAAAACGAAGAAATATTATCAAGTAGCTATTAGAAAAGGTAATGGTTGTAATTATTATAATATTAGTAATGTAAAGAATAATACTTATTATAATTATGTCATTAGAGCAAGTAAGAGTAGTAATGGTAAGTCGCAGTTTATTACTAAACAAAGTTATCCGGTATCTTCATTATCTTTAAATAGTAAAGCTGGCAATGTTAGCGATATTAAAATAAATAGTAAAAATATTACTGGTAAGGTAGGTAAGAAGATACAACTTAAAGCTAAGATCAGTAATAATAAAAACCAAAAGCTTTATAATAAAAGTTTAAGATGGTATTCAACTAATAAAAATGTTGTAGCAGTTGATAATCATACTGGTAAGATTACTTTAAAGAAAAAAGGTAGTGCTAAGATTTGGGTTAAAGCTCATAATGGCAGAAATTCACTAAGTATTAGGGTTGTTGTAAAATAGAATAATATAAAAAGCTCTTTTAAAAGTGATTTTTAATTTTATATATTATAAAATATGAAATATGATAATTTATCAAATAAAATGAATATATTGTGTTCATTTATTTACTAAAAAATGCTATAATGAAGGTACCATTATATAAAAGTTAGGATATGGCTAACAAGTTTCTACCTTACACCGTAAATGTAAGACTATAGTGGCACATTTTTATTTTAATATGTGCCCATATGGGTATTTTTTATTTATAATGGAATAAATTTTAACGGAGGAAAATAATGTTAGACAAATTTTTTAAGATTAGTGCAAGGGGTTCAAATGTAAGAACTGAAATTATCGCCGGTATTACTACTTTTCTTTCAATGGCTTATATTTTATTTGTGAATCCAAATGTTTTAGAAGTAGCAGGAATGAATAAAGATGCGGTTTTTGTCGTTACAGGAATAGCAGCGGCAATAGGGACGTTAATTATGGCTTTATATGCTAATTATCCGGTAGCTCAAGCACCAGGAATGGGTATGAATGCGTTTTTTGCTTATACAGTTGTTTCAACAATGGGTTATACTTTTTCACAAGCGTTATTTGCAGTTTTTTGTTCTGGTATTTTATTTATTTTAATATCAGCTTCGGGATTACGAGAAAAGATTATTAATGCCATTCCTAAATCACTTAAATATGCTGTTAGTGCTGGTATTGGGATGTTTATAGCTTTTATTGGTTTAAAAGGAGCAGGGATTGTTGAAGCTAATGAAGCGACAATTGTTTCTTTAGGTCATTTAGGTAATAGTACAACTTTACTAGCTATTATTGGAATTATTGTTACTTTAGTTTTATTAGCTCGTAATACTAAAGCTGCTATTTTTATTGGTTTAGTAGTAACGGCTGTGATTGGGATTGTAGCTGGTATTATTGCAACTCCAAGTGCTGTTGTTTCAATGCCACCAAGTATTGAACCTGTTTTCTTAAAATTATTTCAAGGTGATTTAATTACATTATTAACTGATTATAAATTTTTAATGGTTATTTTCACAGTGTTATTTTTAGACTTTTTTGATACTGCAGGGACATTGATGGGTGTGGCTACACGTGCTGGATTATTAAATGACAAAGGTGAATTAATTGATGCTGATAAAGCTTTAATGGCCGATGCTACAGCAACAACCGTAGGAGCAATGTTAGGAACTTCTTCAGTTACTTCATATGCTGAATCAGTTGTTGGAGTTGAATCAGGAGGAAAGACAGGGTTAATGTCTTTAACAGTAGCTGTATTATTTCTTTTATCAATGGTATTTTCACCATTGTTAGCAGTAGTAACTGAAACAGTAACAGCACCAGCTTTAGTTAGTGTGGGATGTTTAATGATGGCTAGTGCTTTACATATTGATTTTGAAGATTTCATTGATACAACAGCAGCTTTCTTAACAATGATTTTTATGGTCTTATCTTATTCGATAGCAACAGGGATTGCGGTTGGCTTCTTAGTATATGTCATACTAAAATTATGTAAAGGTGATGGTAAAAAGATTCATCCGATTATGTATGGTCTAGCAATTATGTTTATTCTATACTTCTTAACTAAGGCATAAAATTAAGATTATGATAAAAGGAATCATATTTTATAGTATGATTTCTTTTTGTATTAGAGAGTTAATATTATAGTATTTTATTTATTAAAATATTTTTATATGATAAAATTAATTTAAATTATTAGGAGTGGTACAATGATAGAAAGATATAGTACTCAGGAAATGGAATTTATTTGGAGTGATGTTTCAAAGTTTAATACGTGGTTAAAAGTAGAACTTTTAGCTTGTGAAGCTTGGTCAAAATTAGGGGTTATTCCCGAAAGTGATGTTACTTTATTAAAAGATAAAGCAACTTTTTCAATTGCAAGAATTAATGAAATTGAGCAAGAAACACGACACGATGTTATTGCTTTTACTAGAGCTGTTTCAGAATCTTTAGGGTTTGAAAAAAAATGGGTTCATTATGGTTTGACTAGCACTGATGTTGTTGACACAGCTTATGGTTATTTAATTGCACAGGCTAATAGTCTTTTAGAATTAGAATTATATGAGTTAGCCCAAATCTTAAATCAAAAGGCCCACCAGTATCAGTATAGTCCATGTATAGGGAGAACCCATGGTATCCATGCTGAAATTACAACTTTTGGCTTAAAGATGGCTTTATGGTATGATGAGATGATTCGCAATATTGAACGTTTTAAGAATGCTCAACGTAATATTGAAGTTGGTAAAATTAGTGGTGCCGTTGGAACTTTTGGCAATACGCCTCCTTTTGTTCAAGATTATGTTTGTTTACAATTAGGGATTGGCTCTTCTAATATCTCAACACAAATTCTCCAAAGAGATCGTCATGCCCAATACTTAAGTACTTTAGCTTTAATTGCCGCTAGTATTGAGAAGTTCTGTGTTGAATTTAGACATCTCCAAAGAACAGAAGTTAATGAAGTTAAGGAGGGCTTTAGTAAGGGCCAAAAGGGTAGTAGTGCGATGCCTCATAAACGTAATCCGATAAGTAGTGAGAATTTATGTGGTTGTGCTAGGGTAATGCGTGGTTATATGCTTAGTTCTTATGAAAATATTGCTTTATGGCATGAACGTGATATTTCTCATAGTAGTGCTGAACGTATTATTATTCCTGATGCGACAACTTTATTACATTATATGATTAAAAGATTTAAGACGATCTTAAGCAATTTAGAAGTTGATGAACAAATGATGCTTAATAATATTTATTTAACTCATGGAGCTGTTTTTTCAGGTAGAGTCTTAAATACTTTAGTTGAAAATGGTCTATCACGAGAGGAAGCTTATGATGTGATACAGCCTTTGGCTTTACAATCTTATAAAGAAAAAATAGATCTTCATCCCTTATTAAGTGCTAATGCTTTAATAAATAATATCTTAAGTCCGGCACAATTAGCGCAATGCTTTGATATTAAATATCATTTAAAAGAAGTTGATACAATATTTAAAAGGGTGTTCAATAATAAAAGAACTAAGTAGTATTTTAAGTAATAAACAAAAAGATATTCTTAATAATTTAACAAGATATGCTCAAGTTTATCTTGTGGGGGGAGCCCTTCGTAATTATTATTTAGGATATGAAATAAATGATATTGATGTTGAA
>JAITPW010000011.1 GCA_031289255.1 Bacilli bacterium | reverse complement strand
CCATTTTATTTTCTCCTTTCAAGATGAATTACTTTATCATGTCGCTTAGCTACTTCCAAATCATGAGTTACAGTAATAATAGTAGTATTAAATTCTTTATTCATTTTAAAAAGTAAATTAATAATTCTTTCACTGTTCTCTACATCTAAAGATGATGTTGGTTCATCTGATAAGATTACTTGAGGTTTCATAATTATTCCTCTAGCAAAAACAGCTCTAGCTTTTTCACCACCAGAACATTCAAGCGGTTTCTTTTTTAATATAGATTTAATCTCAATTGCATTTATTATATTTTCGAAATACTCTTGCTTGAAAAAATCTTTTTTAGCTTGTGCATAATATAAAGGCAATTTAATATTTTCTTCAATCGTCAAGGAATCGATTAATGCTGACTCTTGAAGGACAAATCCAACTTTTTGATTTCGTAATTGCGCTAACTCATTTTCATGTAAGTTATCAGTTAACGAACCAAAAAGAGTATATTCACCACTATAATCTTTATCTAGTAATCCAATAATATTTAGCAAAGAACTTTTTCCTACTCCAGATTCTCCAACAATGGCAATTTTTTCACCTGCATTAACTTTGAGTTTAAAATTATTCAAGATTGAAAGTTGCGTCTTCTTTTTTTTATAAATTTTTTCTCTTATACTTAAATCTATAATATTCATCATTGTAGTACCCCCAAAGAAATTGGAATTTTTTTTATTTTTCTCATCATGACTTCAACAATAATCATTCCAATAATAATATCAGAAATGAATACTACCAATAAAGCAAACCAATCCATTTCTATCAAACCAAACAGTCCATAAGTCACAAAGGTAGCATCTTTTCTAAACCAACTTCCATATCTACTATAAGCAGTAATTAAAAAAAGAACAATTAAATTAATAAAGAACAATATTCCAAAATAACTATACAATATTTTTCTTAATTTTGAATAACTTAGTCCAACTAATAAATTAACTGTGAAGTCTTTTAACATTAAACGAATACTAACTAATGCATTCCAAACAGAAAGACAAATAATAATTAGGACCAAAATCAATGTTATTATAGAAATGATTTTTAATGATTGCAGATAATATTCATTAAAGTAATCATAATTTTCTTTTTGACTAAAAAAATTAATTTTAAATCCTAAATTATCTTGCATAATCTCACTTAAATTCGTCACTTTTTCTTTTGTAGTTTGAATAATTATAATATCCATTAGCCCATTCAATTGAAGATCAATGTTTGCATGCTTAATATATTCTTGATTTACTGGAAAAAAAATAGAAAAATTATAGTAATTCTTTGAATTAACAGCATAAAAATTAGAATGATATGCATTTTGTTTCAAAATACCCTGTACTTTTAGAGTCATTGTTTGCTCAAACATAGGAACTTTAATTTTTATCGTAGAACCAATAGGATATGCTTCACTTAACCCTTTCCCTACCAAAATTGGTATTTCTTTATCTTTTTTGAATTGGTAATCAAAATTTAAATCTGATCCTTGAGAAAGTTCAAATTGGTTTAGTTTATAATATTCTTCATTATTAGGAGTAAAAATAGAATAATTTTTTTTTATTAAAAATATGGTAAAAACATTAAAATAAGATATTAAAATGTAATTCGCCTTTGCGTCTAGCTTATTAGATACTGATATAAAAACATCTAGTGTGCCACAAAGCAAAGGAAGAGAAGAAAGGTCGTTCAATACTCATCAAGAACGTTTAATTAATGAATAACGGTTAATGAATATAAACGACGAAATAAAGAAGCCAATCAATATTTACAATCTTATGTTCTCAAGCACAATGAAAGATTCACTCTTCCTTTAGATAATATCAAATATGCATTTGAAATATAACTAAGTGAAAAAAATGGAAAGAATAAAATCCTTATGTTTCTAAAAATATAGGATATTTTCAAAAAATATTTACAGTATAGAAAAAAGCCTAGTTAAACTAGACTTTCTTAATAAATTTTTCATTTACTTCAATATGATTTAAAAATAGTAAAAGATTTTCATAAACAGGATTAGTTTCATCTTGAAATTCTTCTTCAACTAATTTCCCTATTTCTTCAATTGTTTTTTCTCCATCAATTTGTTTAAAAACAAAGCTTGATTTTTGATCTAATTCCATTTTCTTTTCCTTAGGAATTCTTAATTTAAGTTTTCGAAAGAAATTTTGAATGGGATGATCATAAGGTCGATAAACAGTTACAATACCATCTTCATTAATATCATATTTAATCAAATCAGCTATCTTATAAACTATTTTTAAGACATCTTCATTTGATTGTAAAAGTGGTTTATTACTCATTTGACTTGCTGATTTTTCCTTTTAAAACAATAAATGTTACTAAAACTACTAATACCGCAAATAATAACCATGCAGCCCCATTACCAGCCATAAAACCACTTAATTCCGGTAAATTATATCCTAATCCTACTTGAACAATAATACCAATTAAACCAATGATTGAACCACCAGCTACTAATCCAGCTGATAATGAAATACCATTAGATACACGAGTTTCACGTTCTTTTTCATCTTTTATTACTTTTTCAACAAGAACTCTAATTAAAGCTCCTACTAAAATAATAGATGTTGTCGCAATTGATAAATAGAATCCAATAGCTACAGTCATGATTGGTAATTTAAATAAATGAACAACAAAACCAAGAACAATACCAGCTATAATCATAACCCATGGTAGATTACCTTGCAAAATACCACCAGTTAAAGTAGCCATTAAAGTTGCTTGTGGAATCGCAAATTTTTCTGGATCAACTAATTGTGAACCTAAAACAATAATAACACCAACAACCACAATAACACCAACTACTCCAGCAATACTAAAGTATTTTTGCATTTCATTTTTATTTCCACCCATAATATAAGTGACTTTTTGTGATTGTAAATATCCACCTGACATCGCAATTGCCGTTACAATTAAAGTACCAAAAAGTAAGACAATTTTATTATCTAATTCTGAATTCCATCCCATAATAACAAATACTAATGTTAAGATTACTAATGAAGCAATCGTCATTCCTGATACTGGTAAATTAGATGTTCCAATTGTTCCTGTTAAACGACCAGCAACGATAACAAACATAATCATTAATACTAAGCAGATAATCGTAGATAATACGGCCATCATAATATTACCGTTTGAAATAATTACTCCGGCAGCAAATGATAAAACAACACCAACTAAAAGAATAATCATTTGGAATGAATTACTTTCGCCACCTTCAGATTTAGCATTTAAAGTTTCTTTAATTGCTGAAATAATAGTAGGAATTAATTTAATAGCACCAACTAATCCACCATAAATCATCATCCCAGCTCCAATATATTTACTATATGAACCAGCAATGTCTCCTGCACTTAAACTATTGATTTGTACATCTGGATTATTCCATACCACATGAGCATTTTGGGCCATATCTGAGAAATAACCAATTAAAGGGTTAATCGCAAAGTTAGCAAGAACTGATCCAGCAAACATTGTTAAAGCTACTTCTAACCCAACAATGAAACCAATACCTAATAATAATGGGTTAACTTCCATTTGAAAACGCCATTTATAAGAAGCATCTCCAACATAAGCGATTGTATTATTAAACCATCCCATGAATGAACCTGTTACAAAGTTAATAACGCCACCAATCGCAAAACCAATTCCCATTGATTTTAAAGCATCTCCACCAGTTTCAGAAGCTACTAATGTTTCTGAAATTGCCATTGATTCTGGATACATTAAATTACCATGTTCTTCAACAATTAAATAATTAAATACTAATGAAGCAATTGCTACTCCAAATAATACTCCGGCAAAACCAATTAGAATACTTTCTAAGAAATTGATTTTAGCACCAATTAATAAAACTGCTGGTAATACAAAGATAATTCCTGATGCAACTGATTCTCCACCACTTGCCATCCCTTGAATTAAATTTGTTCCTAGAACACCATTTCTTTTTGCTAGTACTTTAACTAAACCAGCACCAACAATAGCTCCTGGAATTCCCGCCGCTACAGTAAGACCTGCTTTCATTCCTGAATAAGCAGTACTTGCTGCAAATAATATTGCTAGAATTAAACCAATGATTAAAACAGCAACTCCTCCACATTTAGAGGTTCTACGATCACTTATAAATGGAACATAATCTTTACCATTAATACCACCATAAGCGTCTTTAGATAATTTTTCAGCCATACTTTTTTTCTCCTTTACAATAAGATACTTTTCTATTTTAACACTTTTTGGACATAATTCAAGATATTTTAGGTAAAAAATTTTTTTATACAGATGTATAAATTTATACAATGTAAAGTATAATAGAAAAAAACATATCATTAAATAACAATATGGCAAAAAAATAAAGAAAAAACAGTTCAAATCGAGCTTGAACTGTCTATTTAAATATTTATTATTTTACTAAGAATTTTTTCTAAAAGATAATTACTTGTTCTTGATATTGATAACTTTTATTATAGTATCTAAATAAGGTAAAAAAGTAATCACTTAATCGATTAATTAGCGGTAATAATATATTATTAATCACTTCTTCTTTACTTAAAGCAATAATTAATCGTTCACTACGACGGATAATAGTTCTGACTATATTCGCATAACATGCTAAATCATGACCTTGAGGACCAATAAAATTAGTTAATGGTTCAAGATTACTACTTAATTCATCAATATAATTTTCAATAATCTGAACATCGTTTTCCCTTATAACCTGCTTGGTTGAATCGATGGTTGCTAAATCTTGACCAATATTAAAGAATAGCTTTATAACATAATCTAATTGTTTTGCTACTAATTCATCTTCATTATTACTGGCAATAAGACCAATATATGATAAAGCTTCATCCGTTGTTCCATAACAATTAATTCTCAGACTATCCTTATCAATTCTTTGACCAATAACACTTGTCTGTTTATTATCACCCGTTTTAGTATAAACTTTCATGAGAATCATCCTTTCTCTTAATAAATAACCACATCGTTAAAAGGAAGCTTTCAGCTTCCTTTCTTCTTTTAATTAATATTCTTTTATATTTTGAAGAACATTTAATAATAATTTATAATTACGATCTACTGAACTAATTGAGACATTTTCTTCAGCGGTATGAGCTCCATTAATATTTGGACCAAAACTAATAAAATCAGTATCAGCTGGCATTTTTTCTTTAAATAAACCACATTCTAAACCAGCATGAATCGCAACAATCTCTGGTTCTTTATTAAATAATGATTGATATTCTTTTACAAATAATTCTTTAATACGAGAATTTTCATTATAAGGCCATGCTGGATAAAAACTTCCGCTTTCTACTTTAGCCCCAATAACTTTACCAATAACATTATGTTGTTCAACTAAAGCTTGTTTTTGCGAAATAATTGAGCTTCTTAAAGAAGATCTTATTACTACTGAACTTTCATTAGTTTGGACAACACCTGGATTTGATGAAGTTTGAATTAAGTCTTTTAAGAATTGTGAACGATGAGTAGGACCATAAGGTACTAAAACCATTCCATAAACAACTCGTAAAGTATCAGCTAAAGAGATAGCTTTAAGACTCATTTCATTTTCTTTAACTATTTCAACATAAGCATCAGGATCTTGAGGATTATATTCATCTTTTAAAGCTGTATTAATAGTGTTTAGGCATTCCTCTAAAACCGGATAATCTTTATTATCAATAACTATTTTCGCATTAGTATCACGGGTAATAGCATTAATTTTTGAACCACCATTAACTTCAACAATATTGAAACTAACTTCTTTTTCTAATAACATATTTAAATAACGACCCATTACTTTATTCGCATTAGCACGTTCTTTAAATATTTCTAAACCAGAATGTCCACCTAATAAACCAGTAACATCAACATTAACAACCATACCACTTACTTCTTCAAAATTAACAGGTATTTCAATTTTAGTATCATTACCACCAGAACATGATAAATAGAATAATCCTTCTTCTTCACTATCACTATTAATGAAAATTTTACCAGTTAAAACTGAACAATCAATGTTATGAGCACCAGTCATTCCTGTTTCTTCATCAGTTGTAAATACTACTTCTAATGGTGGTAAATCTTTATCATTAGTATCTAGTAAAGCCATAACCATTGCTACGCCAATACAATTATCAGATCCTAAAGTAGTATTATTCGCAAATAATAAATCACCTTTTACAACCCATTCAATTGGATCAGTATCAAAGTTAACAGTACTATCTTTACCTTTTTCACAAACCATATCCATATGACCTTGTAAAATAACTGGTTGAGCATCACTTAATGAACCAATACCATCTTTTTTAATAATAATATTTAAAGTTTCATCTTGTTTAACCCAAAGATTTCTTTCTTCGGCCCAATTTTTTAGAAAATTGCTGATTTTTTGTTCCTTTTTAGATTCATGTGGAATATCACATAATAGCTTAAAGCATTCGAATACTTTAGCACTTTCAAGATTTTTATAAAAATCCATAAATCATTCTCCTATTCATATAATATTTTTCTGCTTCTTTATTATAACACATTTTAAAATAAGGAACATATAAAAATAATAAGTTCACAATTAATATATAAAATATTTTTAATTAGCTAATTAAGTAATTTAATAAATAAGTGTTTCATAAAGATAAGTACATTTAACATCACTAATATATTTTATGATATTTACATCATTCTATTCTCTTTAAAACTATAATAACAGTCTTTACCTATAATAATGTGGTCTATTAATGGTATTTGCATTATTTTACTAATTTTTATAATCGTCTTTGTAATTTCAATATCTTCATTACTAGGTAAAGCATCGCCAGAAGGATGATTATGGACGCAAATAAAAGAAATAGCTCTTTTTAATACTAAAAAATTAAAGATCTCACGAGGATGGACTAAAGAATAATTTTGGGTTCCAATAAAAATAGCTTGCTGTTCAATAATGCCATTCTTACTATCCAAAGCGAGAACAATAAAATGTTCTTGATAAATATTACTATATTTTTTAGAAAATAATTCATAGATGACCTGAGGATTATTCGCATATATTAGATGCTTAATTTTAATGATATTTATTTTATGATATAAAGCATTTAAAGCAAGAATTTCTAAAGCTTTACACTGACCAATTCCTCTTATTTTAATGAGTTCTTCATAATTAATATCTTTTAAATTATTAAGTCCACCAATCTTATTAATAACAATTTGAGCTAATTCTAAGACATTCTTTTCTTTACTACCACTTCTCAATATTAAAGCTAATAATTCGACTTCACTTAATGAATTAATACCATGTTTTAAAGCCTTTTCACGTGGATGAATACATTGTGGTAGTTTTTTTAAAGCCATAATAAATAACCTAAATAACTTAACCATAAACAAGGAAAGAACCGTAATTGCCTTGTTCTTTTAAAAAGCATAACTATCATTCCTAAAAGGCTTGCTAGTAAGAGCCATACTAAGATATCATACCAAGCATAGATACCTAAAAAAATAAAAATAATCTTAATATCAGCTCCGCCAATATAATGCTCTAGATAATGATAATTCTTAAAGATAATGATAAATATTAAAATTAATATAACATCATATCTAACATAAAATAATAAGGGCAGATATAATAAATTACTTATTAAACCTGTTTTATAATCTTGAATAGCCATTATTAATAAAAAAAATAAGATGAGTAATTTCATCGAATCACCTCATCTTATTATTAACTATTTTGTTTTTAATTCCTATTAAAATTTCATTTTATTACGAAACTTAGTAAAGATAGAACTTTCATTATTATCCTGAAACTCTCTTAATTTATTAAATAATTCTTTTTCCTCTTTACTTAATTTAGTTGGTGTTTTAATATCAATGATAACATATTGATTACCCATACCACGCCCTCTAATATCTTTAATACCCTTACTTTTTAAACGGAATTTTGTATTAGTTTGACTACCTTCGGGGATACTTAATTCAACATTACCATGAATAGTCGGAACTTCAATCTTACTACCTAAAGCAGCATCACTGAATGATAAGGGGATATTAATATAAACATCATTTCCTTCACGACTAAAATATTCATGTGGTTTAATATTAATTTCAACATATAAATCACCATAAGGGCCACCATTACGACCACGTTCCCCTTTACCAGAGACACGTAATTGTTGACCGGTATTAATACCAGCTGGTATTTTTAAATCAACTTTAATCTTCTTGCTAATGAAGCCATTACCATGACACTTATGACATTTTTCTTTTACTATTTTTCCTGTACCATGACAAGTAGGACAAACCTTTTGTTGCATCATCGTTCCAAAAGGCGAACGTATTTGCTCATTGACAACGCCACTACCATGACAAGTATTACAAGTACTTATATCACTTGGATGTTCAGCTCCGCTACCATGACAATGATCACATTCTTCTTCAAACATAATTTCTACTTCTTTTTCAGTTCCTAAAGCAGCTTCCATAAAGGTAATACTTAAAACTAGGAATTTATCATCACCTTGCATCGGTGCATTACTACGAGCTTTATTCGAAGAAAAACCACCACCAAAGAAAGAACCAAAGATATCAGAAAGATCATCAAAGCCTCCAAAATTAAACCCTGAACCACCAAATCCTGCTTGTGAACCATTTTGATCAAATGCAGCATGCCCAAATTGATCGTAAGTAGCTTTCTTTTGGGTATCACTTAGTACTTCATAAGCTTCTTGAATTTCTTTAAATTTTTCTTCCGCATCAGCACTATCATTAGCATCAGGATGATACTTTTTAGCTTGCTTACGATAAGCTTTTTTTATTTCTGAGGCATCAGCATTTTTACTGATACCTAAAACATCATAATAATCACGTTTGGACATGAATAAATCCCATCTTTCTTAATTAAATAACTTTTAATAAAGTCTAATTCTTTTCTTCAAAATCAGCATCAACAACATCATCATTTACTGGAGTTTCTTCAGTTGGTGCTTGTTCATTATTAGCATACATTTGACTAGCAACTTGTTGCATCATTTGTTCAAGAGCCTCAATTTTAACTTTTAACCCTTCAATATCATTGTTGTTTAAAGCTTCTTGTAATTCATCTTTTAATTTATTAGCTTCATTTTTTTGAGCTTCATCAACCTTATCACCAGCATCATTTAAAGTTTTATCAATTTGGTAAATTAATTGTTCAGCTTTATTTTTAGTTTCAACTTCATCTTTTCTTTTTTCATCTTCTTCTTTATGAGCTTCCGCATCTGCAACCATCTTTTCAATTTCTTCTTCTGATAAACCAGTTTCATTTTGAATAGTAATTGATTGTTCTTTATTAGTACCTAAATCTTTAGCTGTTACACTAACAATACCATTAACATCAATCGCAAAAGTTACTTCGATTTGTGGAATACCACGTGGTGCTGGTGGAATATCTGATAATTGAAATCTTCCTAATGTTTTATTATCAGCTGCCATCTGTCTTTCTCCTTGTAAAACATGGATATCGACAGCCGGTTGATTATCAGCTGCAGTTGAAAAGACTTGTGATTTTGAAGTTGGAATAGTCGTGTTACGATCAATTAATCTAGTCATAACTGCTCCCATTGTTTCAATACCTAAGCTTAAAGGAGTAACATCTAATAATAAGATATCTTTAACATCGCCACTTAAAACACCAGCTTGAATAGCTGCTCCCATTGCTACAACTTCATCAGGGTTAACTGATTTATTTGGTTCTTTACTTAATAATTTTTGAACTTCTTCTTGCACAGCTGGAATACGAGTTGAACCTCCAACTAATAATACTTGATGAATATCTAATTTAGTTAATCCTGAATCACTTAAAGCTTGTTTAACTGGTTGAATCGTACGTTGTACTAAATCACTAGTAAGTTCATTAAATTTAGCACGAGATAATGAAATTTCTAAATGTTGTGGTCCAGCATCAGTAGCAGTAATAAATGGTAAAGAGATTTGCGTTTGCATCATCCCACTTAAATCTTTTTTAGCTTTTTCAGCTGCTTCTTTTAAACGTTGCATTGCTGAACGATCCTTGCTTAAATCAACACCTGATTCCTTTTTGAATTCACTAACTAAGTAATCAACAACACGATTATCAAAGTCATCACCACCAAGATGATTATCACCAGCTGTTGCTAGAACTTCAAATGTTCCATCAGCTAATTCAAGAATCGAAACATCAAATGTTCCTCCCCCAAGGTCAAAGACTAGAACTTTTTGTTCTTGATCAGTTTTATCAATACCAAAAGCTAAAGCAGCTGCTGTTGGTTCATTAATAATACGTTCCACTTCTAAACCAGCAATTTTACCAGCATCTTTAGTAGCTTGACGTTGCGCATCATTAAAATAAGCTGGGACAGTAATAACAGCACTAGTTACTTTTTCACCTAAATAATCTTCAGCATAACCTTTTAATGTTTGAAGAATAAAAGCAGATATCTCTTGTGGTGAATATTCTTTCCCTTCCATTTCTACTTTATGGTTAGTTCCCATTTCTCTTTTAATAGAGATAACCGTATTTTTATTAGTTGCTACTTGTCTTTTAGCTGCTTCTCCAACTATTCTTTCACCATTCTTAAAAGCAACAACCGATGGTGTTGTACGATTTCCTTCTGGATTAGGAATAACCTTAGCTTCTCCATTTTCCATAATACTAATACATGAGTTTGTAGTTCCTAAATCAATTCCAATAATTTTTGACATAAATATCAATCCTTCCTTTTCTTATTCGTTTACTTTGACCATAGCTGGTCTAATTACTTTATTTTTATATAAATATCCTTTTTGAACTTCTTCAACAACGATATTACTAGCATAATTATCATCTTTAATGGTTGCAATAGCTTGATGCTTATTAGGATCAAACTCTAAACCAAGACTTTCAATTACTTCAATACCTTCATTACTTAAAGCATTTGTTAGCTGCTGATAAATCATTTCAAAACCTTTAAGAAAATTAATAATATGATCATCTTCTTGTTTAATTTCTAAGGCTCTTTCGAAATTATCAATTGCTGGTAATATCTCCGTAAGAATACTTGATATTTTACGATTAACCATATTTTCAGCATCAATCTTAGCTCTTTTTGATAAGTTTTGAGCATCAGCATAAGCTTTAAAATAATTATTCTCTAATTCTTTGTTCTTCTTATTTAAATCTTCAATTTCCAAATGAAGTTTTTCTAATTCTGATAATTCTAATTCTACTATTTTATCATCAGCTATGATCATTTCTTCTTCTAATTCAGTAGCTAATTTATCATCAATATTTTCTTCACTCACTATTTTCACCTCTTGATTTAATATTTAATTGATTTATTCTTTTAGCAACATAATTAACTAAATGAATAACACGGTTATAATCCATTCGGGTTGGACCAATAATCGCAATAACACCAGTTTCATTCTCATTAACCTGATATTTACTAGTAACAATACTAATATCATCGCTAGTAATAATTTCATTTTCATTACCAATTTTAACGGTCAATTCATTACTATTTTTTGATAACATTTCAAAAAAATCATGATTATCCATAATATTTAATAAGCCTCTAATTTTATCAATATCATTAAAATCAGAAAGATTAATAACATTATTACGACCACTAACATAAATGTTTTCACTCGTAAATTTGATAAAAGCATTAAAAAAGGCACTTAAGAGTTCTTCATAATTAGCCAGTTCTTGAGCTAATATTACTTTAACTTTAGTTTCAATAAGATTATTTATTTCACTTAATTTATGACCAATTAAGAGCTGATTAATAATCAAAGAACATTTCTGTAAATCTGTAAGAGCTATTTCTTTTTCAATATTAAATATTTTAGATTCAACCTTACCAGTATTAGTAACAATAACAATCACTAAAGAATTACTTGCCAGTGGTAAAAGCTCCATCTTTACCAATATTTCATCAGTTGCATCACTACCTAAAGCAATAGAAGTATAATTAGTCATCTGTGATATTAAATCACAACTTTCCTTAATAACATCATTAATACCTAATTTCTTGTTTTCAAATAACTGTTCAATCTCTTTTTCTATTTCTTCACCGTAATTATCATCAATAAAATAATCGACATAATAACGATAACCTTTTGAAGATGGAATTCTCCCTGAAGAAGTATGAGTCTTTACTAATAAACCCATTTCTTCTAAAGAAGCCATTTCATTTCTGATGGTAGCACTAGAATAAGGCAATTGATAATTTGTTTGTAACGTCTTAGAACCTATCGGTATAGCATTACTGATAAAATCATCGATGATTGCTTTTAAAATCGCAATTTGTCGAGATGTCAACATTAGTCTCACCCCTTTAGCACTCAACTATATTTAATGCTAGAACTATTATAAACTACCTTTTTAGCATAGTCAACTATAGAGTGCTAATGAACACAAAATGTTAATATTTATGTACAATAATGAACTATTTTCTGAAATATGGTAAAATAAGCAAGGTGATGGAATGAACTATTATATTTTTAATCCTTATGCTAATAATGGACAAATCAATTACAAACTTAATAAATTTGATAAAAAACGCTTAATATCAACTGAAAATAGTAAAGCTTTAAAGAGTTTAAAAAGAAAACTTAAGAAAGATGATATCATTTATTTTATCGGTGGTGATGGAACTTTATGTTACATCTTAAATAATTATCATTTTTTAAGTAATTATCAAATTAATTATGTTGCGATGGGAACAGGTAATGATTTCAATAAATCATTAAATACTAACCAAGCTTATCTATACACTATTAATAAGGATTATCATTTTATTAATAGCTTTGGTATTGGCTTTGATGCTCTAGTATGTCATAAGGTTAATAATCAAACTAAGAAAAGTAAGAGTTCTTATTTAAAACAAAGTTATTTATCTTTAAAAGAATTTGAACCAATTAGTTTAGATATTAGCTATAATAATCAAAATTATCATTATGATAATGTTTGGTTATGTTCATTGCAAAATGGTCATTATTTTGGTGGTGGTTTAAACATTGCTAAAGATGCTGATATTACTAAAGAAGAAGTCGATTTATGTATTGGTTATAACTGTAATATTTTTAATGTTTTAATATTATTATTTTTTGTGAAAATCGGTAAAACCCACTGGTTTAAAAATCATTTTTTTACCATTAAAGCCAAAGATATTACCATTAAAAACCATTCTGTAATACTAAGTCAAATAGATGGTGATACAGCCTATCTTAATGATGATATTACCATTACCAATAAAACCTTGATTAATATCAGAAAATCAAGCTTAGACGAATTAATGAAAGAAGGACAACATAAATGAAAAAAAGTCTAAAAGTAATAATATTACTATTATTATTCAGTATCAGTATGATTGGATGTAGCTCAAATAAACCAATCGATCCACAATATAAACCTCAAGTTGACCAAATGATAAACAACTTACAATTACAATTATCTAATGAGCCAACAAATAAACCAATAGTTAAAGATAATGTTGCTCTAATTAATTATGTTGGTTATATCAATAACAAGAAATTTGATGGTGGTAGTGCTGATAAGTATCCATTATTAATTGGTTCAAAAACTTTTATTGATACTTTTGAAGATCAATTAATTAATCATAAAAAAGGTGATAAGATTGATGTTAAAGTAAAATTTCCAGCTGATTATGGTAATAAAGATTATGCTAGTAAAGAAGCTACTTTTAAAGTAACTATCATCGATGTTTATAAATTACAAGCTAAAGATAATACCCTAGTAAGTAAATTAAAGGAAAATATTCAAGGTGACCAATTAAAAGATGTTAGTACACTTAATGATTTAGAAGTGTATATTGCTGAACAATTAAAAGCTTCAACTGAAGCTCAACAACAAGCAACGCCTGAAGCTCAACCAGCTAAATAAAAAAACGACCATGGTCGCTTTTTTTTTATCTCTTTTTTATTTCATCTCTAATTTCTTTTAAAATACTTAATTCATTTTCACTAAGTTCTTCTTCTTGTTTATTAATCATTTTATTATAAGTTTTAACAATAACAAATAAAATAAAACCGGTAATAATAAAACTAATTAGCGTTGTCATAAAGGAACCATATTCAAAGCGCATTCCGGCAATATCAAAATAGACATTAGCATAATTAATTGAACCTAATAATTTATTGATTATTGGCATAATAAAAGTATTACTAAAAGATGTTATAACATCTTTAAAAGTAGCGGCTAATAATAAACCAACTGCTATTTCTAAAAAATTACCCTTATTAATAAAACTAATAAATTCTTTTACTATTTTTTTCATT
>JAITPW010000071.1 GCA_031289255.1 Bacilli bacterium | reverse complement strand
CGTTGTAGTTGTCATTTGTGCAATTGGTCTAGGTGTTAGAGCAGTGTCAAAAAAGAATAAATAAAATAATTAGATATAATTAAAACTAACTCATATTATTGAGTTAGTTTTTTTATTTTGAACAACTATATGTTAAATTACAAAATAAATATTAATTATAAAGGGTTTAAAATATGGACATACTGGAATAAGATTAGCTATTAATGTATAATTATTCTTATTGGAATGGTGATTAAATGAATTTAGAATTTGAAATATTACATAGTGCTAAAAATTCTCAAGCACGTATCGGAAAATTGACTACCAAACATGGGACATTTGAAACGCCGATGTTTATGCCAGTAGGAACGCAAGCTACTATTAAAACCTTAAGTACGGATGAAGTTAAAGATATCGGGTCACAAATAGTTTTATCCAATACTTATCATCTTTGGTTACGACCAGGAGCTGACTTGATTCAAAGAGCTGGTGGTCTCCATAAATTTATGAATTATGATCGTGGCTTATTAACTGATAGTGGAGGGTTTCAAGTATTTAGTCTTGCTAAAATAAGAAATATAACTGATGAAGGAGTTACCTTTAAATCACATATTGATGGCTCGATGTTATTCATGTCTCCAGAAATTAGTATTGATATTCAAAATAAATTAGGGGCTGATATTATCATGAGTTTTGATGAATGTATTCCCTATCCAGCTGATTATGATTATGTTAAGGATAGCGTAGAACGAACTCTACGCTGGGCCCAAAGAGGACAAAAAGCTCACAAGCGAAGTGATGATCAAGCGTTATTTGGTATTGTTCAAGGTGGTAATTATGACGATTTAAGAGCAATGTGTGCTAATGAATTAGTAAAAATGAATTTTGATGGTTATGCGATTGGGGGAACTAGTGTTGGAGAACCTAAAGCTATTTATAAGAATATGATTGATATTAGTATTAAACATTTACCACTTGATAAACCTCGTTATTTAATGGGAGTTGGTTCGCCAGTTAGTATTTTAGAGGCAATTGAGCGTGGGGTAGATATGTTTGATTGTGTTTTACCAACAAGGATTGCTCGTCATGGAACAGCGATGACTTCGCTAGGAAGAGTTGTAATTAGAAATGCTAAGTATAAGGATGAGCTTATTCCTTTAGATCCTAATTGTGATTGTCCGTGTTGCCAAAATTATACTAGAGCATATTTAAGACATTTATTTAATGCTAATGAACAGTTAGGCCAAAGATTAGTTAGCATTCATAATATCGCTTTTTTACATAAGTTAGTAGGACAAGCTAAGGAAGCGATTAAGAATGATTGTTTTATTGAATTTAAGAATAGCTTTTATCAGTCTTATGGGATTGATTTAAGTAAAAATAGTGGATTTTAGAAAGGTATGTTAGAATGAGAGTTATAACATTTAGTAAGGTTATTTATGATGGTTATCCAAGTGTTGATTTGTTTCTCTTTTTAATTAAACAAAAATATAGTCGTATCTTTGCTTTTTTTGATATTATTCCTGATTTATTTTTGTATGCATTTGGTCGTATTAGTACTGTTCAGTTGTATAGTCATTTTTATTCAATTGTCCTTGATAATATTACGGTAAGTGAACTAATGCATTTTAAAGTGAACAATATTCATAAAGTTGATTTAGAAGGATTTGGTTTAAAACCTAATTGTAAAGATGATTTGATTATTTCTTTAGAACCTTCTTTTATCGTTGATTTTTTTATTAATCGAACAGAATATCAAGTACTATGTACAGAGTTTGATGTTAGAACAAGAAAAGTTTTAAGAGAAGATTGGTTAACTTCTAATCGTTTGAATGTCATTAAACATATTGGTGTGTCTTATATCAATCAATTGTTTATTTATTCTTTTAAAGAAACCGATATTATGAATATTTCAGAATATACTTTTATTTATCGTGATCATCAATTGATTGAATTAAGAAAGTATGAAAGTAATATTTTTGATCGTATTATGTATAATATTCTTAATCGTAAAATTATTACTTTTTATGCCTTTGCCTTTTTAATTGGTATTATTACTTCTTTTATTGCTTTAGGTTTAACATCATTTGGGAATCCTATATTAGCTTGGGCATATTCTTTTATTATTTGGATGATCTTAACTTATTTGATGGCTACTAGAATAATTAATGAGAAAAGGTTTACTTCTAAATATATTGTACCGTTTTTAATTTCAATAACGCCTTGTTTTTTATTTCAATTATTTTGGGTATTACTATTTCAAGTGCTGTTAGGATTTTATACGGTGGTTAATATTCCTATTGCTGGAATATTATCGTATTTCTTATTAATATTTTTTGTAAAATTTTATCCTTTTGATTAGTAAGGTTGTGATGTGAATGATTAATGATACAATTGTTGCTTTGGCAACACCTAATACGAAATCAGCCATAGCGATTATTAGATTAAGTGGGAAAGATAGTATCAAGATAGTAAATAGATTTTTTAGTGGTGATTTAGAAAAAGTAGCAGCTAATACCATTAATTATGGTTTTATCAATGATGAAAATAATAATAAATTAGATGAAGTCTTAGTAAGCGTTTTTAGAGCTCCTAAATCATTTACAAGAGAAGATATTATTGAAATAAATATTCATGGTGGTATTATTATTGCTCGTAAAATTATGAATTTATTATTGGCCCATGGTGCTGTTTTAGCAATGCCAGGTGAGTTTTCACAAAGAGCTTATCTTAATGGTCGTATTGATTTATTAGAAGTTGAAGCGATTGCCGATATGATTGATGCTCATAATGATAAAGCATCGTCTTTAGCAATGTTAGGACTTTCTAAAAAAACAACGGGATTGATTAATGATTTAAAAGAAGATTTAATTCAAATTATCGCTCAAGTTGAAGCTAAGATAGATTATCCTGAATATGATGATATTGATGATATTGAGGCAAGTGAATTTTTAAAAATATTAAATAGTTTTAAAGACAAGATTATGAGTATTATTGATAATAGTAAATCAGGAAAAATTATTAAAAACGGCCTTCAAATTGCGATTGTAGGACGTCCTAATGTCGGTAAATCTAGTTTATTAAATGCTTTTTTAAACGAAAATAAAGCGATAGTAACTGATATTGCGGGTACGACAAGAGATATTGTGGAAGCTGATTATTATCTTAATGATATTAATGTTACTTTTCTTGATACAGCTGGTCTGAGAATAAGTGATGACATTGTTGAGAAAATGGGTATCGAGAAGTCATATGAAGCCATCATTAAAGCTGATTTAATTTTATTAGTCCTTGATAATACTAATGAAAATATTAATGATGATGAAATTAAGATTATGAATGAATATCAAGATAAGGTATTAGTGGTAATAAATAAAAGTGATTTAGAAAATAAAATAAAAGTAGATGGGATAAAGATAAGTGCTTTAAACAATGATGTTGAATTAGTGAAAGAGGCTATTATCAAGAAACTAGATTTAGATATTAATATCGATAATGAAGCTTTATTTTTATCAAATGAAAGACATATTAGTTTATTAAAAATTATTAACAGTAATATTGATAATGCTCTGGAATCTTTAAGAAATAATATGACTAATGATATTGTGATTGAAGATTTAGAAAGAGCTTATTACCATTTAGAAGAAATTTTAGGTAATAGTAATCATGATCTTTTAGATGACTTATTTTCAAGATTTTGTTTAGGTAAATAGATGTCTTAAAATGAATCAATTTATAATAGAGGAGGTGTTAATAATGGCTTATAAGATGAGAAGAAATAAAAGTGAGATTTCACAAGATCAAGCAATTAAAATACTTGAAGAAGGACTGCATGGTGTTTTATGTACAGCTTTCGATAATGTCCCATATGGGGTTCCTCTTTCCTATGTTTTAAATGATGATAAAATTTATGTCCATTGTGCTTTAGAGGGGCGTAAAATAGATTATCTTAAAGCTAATGATTTGGTTAGTATGGTTGTTGTTATTGAGGATAAACCAACTTTTATCGAAGATGAACTAGATTTCACTACTAAATATGCTAGTGCAATGGTTGAAGGTAAAGCGGTAATAATCAATGATAGAACCGAAAAAATTGAAGCTTTACGCTTATTATGTAATAAATATTTACCTGATTATATGGAATTTTTTGATGAAGCATTGGCACCTTTAGATCGAACTTGTGTTATTAAAATTAGTATTAGTAACATTACTGGTAAAAGTAATATTTAAGTAATATTTGATAAAACTAATCAATAATCAACTCTATTTATTAGCAATGATTATTAGTTAGTTTTTATTTAAGATAGGATTATCATTTAATTGAGGTTAATATAAGTAAACATAGGTAAAGAGGTTGATAAGATGTTTAATTATAAAATTGATTTTGTATTAAATGAAAACCAACAAGACTGTTCTAATTTATTAAATGAGTATTTTAATAAAAAAGAGCATATTTTATTGGATGCTGTTTGTGGTGCTGGGAAAACGGAAATGCTTTTAAAAACAATCAACAATGCTTTAAATAAAAATCTCTTGGTTGGCTTAGCATGTCCTCGTAAAGAATTGCTTAAAGATTTATATCGGCGGGTAAGTGCATATTTTAATAATAGTGATTTTGGTTTGATATGTGGTGATGTCAAGAAAAATATTAATAGTAATTTTATTTTTTTAACAACGCATCAATTAGTTAACTGTAATAAGATATTTGATTTATTAATTATTGATGAAATAGATGCTTTTCCTTTTTATAACAATTTTAACTTAGAACAAGCCGCTCTTCAAAAAGGGAAACAATTCATTTTCTTAAGTGCTAGTGTTCCTTTTAAATACTATGATTTAATTAAGCGAGATAAGCTTAAATTAGTTAGTAATTATACTCGTTTCCATCAACAAAAGATGCCTGTACCAAAAATTATTAAAACGAGAGGATTGGTAATTAGTATTATTAAATATTGCTTTAAAAATACTAACCAACAAATAATATTATTTGTATCATCACTTAAAAAGGGTTATAAGTATGAAAGGTTACTTAGGATTTTTGGTTTTAAGGTAAAGTTTGTCTATAGTAAAAATATTTCCCAAGCAATAATAAACCAATTTAGAAACAAAGAGTATCAAATATTAATAAGTACAACCGTATTAGAAAGAGGTTATACTTTTAAAAATATCAATGTGTTAATTATTGAAGCTGATAATGCCTTGTTTGATGAAGCAACCCTTCTACAAATTGCGGGGCGAGTTGGTCGCGATTATCAATATCACCAAGGTCATATCATTATGTTTGCCCATAAAATTACTCAAAGTATGATTGCTTGTACCAAAAGAATTGAGGGTTACAATGAAATGCTTAATATGTAATGATGAATTTAATGAAAATAGTCTTCTTTCAGCGATAACGTTTCAACAAATATGTAACAAATGCCAAGAATTATATATTTATCATAAAAAACATGTTAAACTAGGTAAGAATAGAATTTGTGTATTTTATTTTGCTTATTATGAAGTAATAAAGTTTTATCAAAAAGAAATAAGCGATGATATATTAATAAATTATCTTAGGAAGACTAAACAAATCAAAGATAATACTTCCCTTAAGGAAATAGTAACTCATTATAAAAATACTATTTTCTTTAAAAGAGAAGAATTGCCTATCATCATAAAACACATCAAACTATTAAATCAAAAAAATACTAAGATTATTATCTTATATGAAATTTTTTAATATTATACACAAAATAGTAACAGGATCAGATAATATTAATGTTATAATAATCTAGCTAAGGAGTGGATGAAATGTTTTCAATCTTCAAAAAAATGTTTAGTACTGATGCTAAACAATATCAGAAAGTAGAAAAACTAGCAATACAAGTTGACCAATTAAAGGAAGAAATGGAAGCTTTGAGTGATGATTTATTAAAAGAAAAGACCATTGAATTTAAAAAGCGTTATCAAAATGGTGAAACTTTAGATGACTTATTAGTTGAAGCTTTCGCGGTGTCAAGAGAAGCTTGTTATCGAGCGATCGGTTTATACCCTTTCTTTGTTCAAATTGTGGGGGCTGCTGTCTTACATTTTGGTGATATTGCTGAAATGAAAACGGGAGAAGGGAAAACGCTTACTTCAGTAATGACAGCTTATTTAAATGCTTTATCAGGTGAAGGTGTTCATATTGTTACTGTCAATGAATATCTTGCTAAACGTGATAGTGAAGAAATGGGTGTTATCTTTAAATGGCTTGGTTTAGAAGTAGGACTTAATCGGGCTAATATGTCAGCTGGTTTAAAAAGAGAAGCGTATGCGGCCGATATTACTTATACGACTAATTCAGAACTAGGTTTTGATTACTTACGTGATAATATGGTTCAAAGTTTAGATCAACGAGTTTTACGTGGTTTAAACTATGCGATTGTCGATGAGTGTGACTCAATTCTAATTGATGAATCACGAACACCATTGATTATTTCAGGTGGAAATATGCAATCGCGTAAATTATATATTAGTGCTAATACTTTTGCGAAAACCTTAAAAGAAGAAGATTATTTAATTGATAAAAAAACAAAAGGAATTTTCTTAAGCGCTAGCGGTATTTTAAAAGCTGAAAAAATGTTTAAAATAAAAAATATTTACCAATTAGAGCATAATGCTTTAGTACATCATATTAATAATGCTTTAAAAGCTAATTTTACGATGGCTAATGATGTTGAATACTTAATTCGTAATGGTGAAGTAATGTTGATTGATCCCTTTACAGGACGAGTAATGGAAGGACGTCAATATTCAGATGGTTTACATCAAGCTATCGAAGCTAAAGAAGGGGTTAAGATTAATGAAGAAACCCGCACTATGGCGACAATTACTTATCAAAATTTCTTTAGATTATATAAGAAACTATCAGGTATGACTGGTACTGCTAAAACAGAAGAAGAAGAATTTTCAACTACTTATAATATGTATGTTATTGAAGTGCCAACCAATGAACCAGTTATTAGAATTGATAATCCTGACCAAATTTTTGTTGATAAAAAAAGTAAATTTGAAGCTCTCGCTAAAGAAGTTAAAGACCATTATGATACGGGACGACCAGTTCTGATTGGGACAGTTGCCGTTGAGACTTCCGAAGAGATTTCCAAATATCTTAAAAAATATAAAATTAATCATGAAATATTAAATGCTAAAAACCATGAACGAGAAGCAGAAATTATTGCTAAAGCTGGTCAATATCAAGCTGTTACCCTAGCGACTAATATGGCTGGTCGTGGAACGGATATTAAACTAAGTGATGAAACCAGAGCTCTAGGTGGTTTAGCGGTTATTGGTAGTGAACGGCATGAATCAAGACGTATTGATAATCAGTTACGTGGTCGTTCAGGACGACAAGGTGATCCAGGTAGTTCAGTCTTCTATTTATCATTTGAAGATGAATTATTGCAACGATTTGGAAAGAATAGTTGGATGATTCAAAAGATAGGCGAAGTACAAGGTGAAGAAGCTCTTAGTAGTGGGATGCTTGCTAAAGCAATTGAATCTGCTCAAAAAACAGGTGAAGGTTATAACTTTGACAGCCGTAAACATTTATTAGAATATGATAATATTAATAGTACGCAAAGAAATCAAATGTATAGTGAAAGAGATAAAGTACTTAATGCCGAGTCTATGAAAGAAACAATCTTAAGTACGATTGAAGATACTATTAATATTCATGTAAATAATTTTATTAATGATGATGGTGAACTAGCAGTTAATGATTTAATCGAATCACTGGAAGGGCGAATGATTAAAACAGGAAGCATTAAAGCTAGTGAAATTGAAAATAAAAGTATTAATGAAGTTCAAGCTCATTTCCATAACATTTGTTTAAATGATTATCTGGCTGTTCGACAAAAAGATTCCGCAAATGTCAAAGAACTAGAGAAATTAATTCTTATCTCGGTAATAGACCATTATTGGATGTTACATATTGATACAATGACTAAATTAAGAGATGCTGTTCAACTTCGTTCATATGCCCAAAAACAACCTATCCAAGAGTATCGTGAAGAAGGTAATAAGTTATTTGAAGAGATCTTCCCAGCTATCATGAGAGATGTTGCTTATTCAGTCATGAATCTTGCTTATCGGGAAAATTAATGGATTTATTTGAAATAAAGAAAGCTTTACAAGTTATTCAAAATGAATTGCATAATTTTATTAGCCTTACTACTAAAGAAGAGTTAGTTATTAAAAAAAGGTCTTTAGAAGAAGCGACCATGCAGAATAATTTCTATAGTAATAAAGATAATGTACGACAAGTTACTAGCGAATTAAGACAATTAAATGAATTGTTGAACTTAGTAGATAAGACTAATAAAGAAGTTTTAGATTTAAATGAATTATTGAGTATGGATTATAATGATATTGTTGAAATGGAAGAAGACATTATTAATGAATATCAACAATTAAATGAAGATTATCAACAGTTAAAGATTCTCATGTTGTTAAATGATGAATATGATAGTAATGATGCTTTGCTTGAAATACATAGTGGAGCGGGCGGAACGGAATCACAAGATTGGGTTGAAATGCTTTATAAAATGTATCTTAATTATGCTAAAAAGAAATCATTTAAGATTAGTGTTCTTGATGCTTCCTATGCTAATGATGTTGGTATTAAGAGTATTGTTTTAAAAATACAAGGAAGTTATGCTTATGGTTTACTTAAAAATGAACGAGGGGTCCATCGCTTAATAAGGATATCACCTTTTGATAGTAATAAAAGAAGGCATACAACTTTTGCTTTAGTTAGCATCAGTCCTATTCTTGAACAAATTGATAAAATAAGCATTGATGAAAAAGATTTAGTAATTGATACTTATCGTTCAAGTGGGGCCGGGGGTCAATCGGTTAATACCACTGATTCAGCAATAAGAATAACACATGTTCCTAGTGGAATTGTGGTAACATGTCAAAATGAACGTTCGCAGCTTTTAAATAAAAAAGAAGCATTAAGTGTTTTAGAAAGTAAACTTCTCCAGCTTGAGATTGATAAACAAAATGAGTTAAAAAGAAGTTTAAAAGGTGATGTTGTCGATATTAACTTTGGTTCACAGATAAGAAGTTATATTTTTCATCCCTATCAGATGGTTAAAGATCATCGTTCAAAATATGAAAATAGTAATCCAGAAGCATTATTATCAGGTAATCTTGATGATGTTATTGCTTCGGTACTACAATATAGTAAAGAAAGGTGATAAAATGATAAAATTCACAAATGTAACGAAGATGTATCGTAAAGGAAGAGTTCATGCTTTAAATAATGTTTCATTATTTATTGGAAAGGGTGAATTTGTATATGTGATAGGCCCAACAGGAGCAGGAAAATCAACCTTTATTAAACTTTTATATCGTGAAGAAAAAGCTACTTCAGGTATTGTTGAAGTTAATGGTATTCAAGTTAATAAAATTAGAAATAGTAGGGTTCCTTTCTATCGACGACAAATAGGGGTAATCTTTCAGGATTTTAAATTATTACCTAAAAAAACAGTTTATGAAAATATTGCCTTTACTTTAGAAGTTATTGGTAAACATCCTCGTTTGATTAGAAAACAAGTTCTTAGTATCTTACAATTAGTAGGTTTAGATGATAAAGCTAAAGCCTTTCCTCATGAATTAAGTGGAGGTCAACAACAACGAGTTGCGATTGCTCGTGCGATTATCAATAACCCTTCAGTTGTTATTGCTGATGAACCTACAGGGAATCTAGATCCTGAATCTAGTAAGGAAATTATGAACCTTTTAGAAGAGATATCAAAAAGAGGAACGACGATGATTATGGTTACTCATGATCGTCAAATGGTTAATACTTTTAAACATCGAACGATAACAATTGAAAGTGGATATGTAAGTAATGATACGATGGGAGGCGGATACAATGATAATCTACAGACTTGGTAAGCATATTAAATCAGCTTTAACGGGTATCTTTAGAAATTTCTGGATGTCTTTCTCTTCAGTAACGGCTGTAGCTGTTACCTTATTATTGGTTGCAATCTTTAGTATTTTATCACTAAATGTTAAAAGTTTTATGGGTTCAATTGAACAAAATATCTCGATAAGAGTTATGGTCGATAATGCTTATGATACTAAACAAATTTATGATCCTAAAACTAAAAAAGATCCGCTTGGTGATCGTATTAGATCAATTTCTGGAATTGAAAAGGTCGAATTTGTTAGTAAGGATGAAGAATTTAAAAAATATGTCAAATTAACAGGAGAAGATAATTCTTTATATGAAAGATTTAAGAATAAAAATCCGATGTTAAATGTTTATAAGGTTACCTTAAAAGAAGGAAACAATGATTATGAAAAGGTTAGTAAAGAAATTAAAAAAATGGATGGGATTAAAGATGTCAATTACGGAACCGGTGGTATTCATAAGTTAATCGCCTTATTTAATCAAGTGAGTAATGTTTTGATTTTCTTTATGGTTGCTTTAATTCTATTGGCAATATTCTTAATTTCTAATACTATAAAATTAACAATCTATAACCGGAAAACCGAGATTCAAATTATGCGTTTAGTAGGAGCAAGTAATGGTTATATTAGATCACCATTTATTCTTGAAGGGATTTTTATTGGAATACTAGGAGCAGTAGTTCCAACCGTCTTAGTATTATTATTATATGGTAAAATCCTAGCAACCTATAGTAATGGGTTCTTTATTACTTCATCATTACAATTAGTATCAATGCATGATATTCAAATCGTGGCTTTAGCTTTATTTGTGATTGGTGGTTTAGTAGGGATGTTAGGTAGTATTTTATCAGTCAGTAGGTATTTGAAATCCTAACTAAAGGAGGGATGTCAATGAAAAAACAAATAAGTATTATTAGTATTGGCTTCAGTATTTTGATGGTATTATTGATTATTTGTTCTTTAAGTATCAAGGGTGAAATTAATTATGGAGCTAATGAAGCTTATTATCAAAAGCTATGTAATAAAAGATCTAGTTATAATGCCAATAAAACAGTATGTCAAGGTTATGAGCGTTATCTAAAAAATCAAGCGGCTAATAGTAAACAATCACAGCTTAATTTAAAAGAAGAAATTGAAAATACTAAAGGTGATATTTCTAAATTATTAGATTTGATTAAGAAAAATAGTGTTATTATTGAAGAAAAGAAAAAACAAATTATTGCGACTAAAAATAATATTCAAGCTAAAGAAAAAGAAATTAAAGCTTTAGAAAATGAAGTATTAGAACGCTTAACGATGATGCAAGAAATGAATACGGAAAATTTTGTGGTAGATTTTTTGATGAGTTCTAATAATCTTGATGATTTTCTTACTAAAATGGATGGTATTAATGCCATTAATGATGCTAATAATCAAGTTATTCATGATTTAGATGATATAAAAGTTCAATTAAAAAAGAAACAAGTTGAACTGCAAAATAGTAAAAAAGAATTAGAAGAATCACAAAACGAACAAAAAACAATGTTAAAAGATTACTATTCTAAAGAAGCCGAACTTTTTACTAAATTACAAGCTGAACAGAAAAATAATGCTGTTTATAATAGTAAACTTAATAACATTAATATTAATGATGTTACTGGTGGTAAAGAGTCTAAAGGGTTTGTCAATCCGGTAGCTCATGCGGTTGTGACAGCTGCTGCTTGGTATTATCCAGCCGATTTTGGTGGAGGGTGGCATCCAGGAGTCGATTTAGCGAATAACTATGGAACCCCAATTCATGCCCCTGCTAATGGCGTTGTCTTAGCTACTGGTAATGGTATGGGTTATGGTAACTATATGCTTACGGCTCATCAAGTTGGTAACACGACCTGGACTTTTCTTTATGGTCATCTTAATGGTTATGCCAGCTTTGGTTCCACAATCAAACAAGGCCAAGTTATTGCTTATATGGGTAGTACGGGTAATTCAACGGGACCTCATCTTCACTTTGAAGTATATCGTCATACGGGACAATCACTTAGAAGTGTTATTGATCAATATCGCAGTACTGGTGATGTTTATTTTGGTTTAGGTTATACAAGTATTGGTTCATGTTCCAATGTTTGTCGTTTAAAACCACATGAGTTTTTAGGATTACGTTATGGTCAATCATATTAATAAATATCAGTATACTAAAAAAGGGATTAATCCCTTTTTTAGTGTTAGTATAAAAGTTTGACATCAAATAAAAAATGCATTCTTAGAAAGAATGCATAAAATTTTATTTATAGCATCTTCCAGAAATTAATCTGCAGGATTTAGCACCTTGCATAATGCAGGCTGCTAAGACTTCATCGGGCCTGTCCCTCAGTCTTTCTTGATGTCATTGCTATTATAAATTAATATTAGAAAATATGCAAATAAAGAGCAATGATTAAATATGGATATTTAATCATTTATAACTACTAAGTGATCTCTAGATAAGATAGATTCATAATTATTAGTATTAATATTATGTTATTGTATTTTAAGGTTATTATTGATTAATAATTTAATGTCTTTTATAATATTAATGGTAGTGTTTGTATAGACATTAGAGAAATTTATGAGAAAGATAGAAAGATATCTAAATTAAAATATGGAGAATTTAATTATAATCAAGATAAATGATGTTAAGATATTCTTAGTAAGATTATTCAACCATTTTTTTAATAGATATTTTCTTGGGTATTTATGATGATGAAAAAAATTTAATTTTAGTATTATTCTCAAAGCATTATTCTAGGTATTGCTAGGTTGCTAGCTGAAAATATCAGTAATTTTTATATTAGTTTTGGTATAAAAACACTTATTGTTATAGGTATATTTATACTTGTTTTTAAGGATAGTGAAAGTGAAGTCGAAGAGGGTTTTGATGAGGTAAAGCGAATTTTTTTAACTTCCATAGGAATAATGTTTGCCATCTCGATGATTAGTCATTTAATAGATGATATTATTAAATAAAGATAGCAACTTAATTATAGTCTAGTAGCAATACTGGTTTTTTTAATAATGAAGTCATTACATCGTTATGAATATTAGTCAAAGAATGTTCATTGTTTAGAATGTCTAAAAATGATATAATAATGCAACGAGGTGAGAATATGGCATTTGAAAATTTAGGGGAACGTTTACAAGCTAGTATAAAAAAAATAAAAGGACAACACACTCTAACATCTGAAAATATGGATGTGATGTTTAAAGAAATACGATTAGCATTATTAGAAGCTGATGTTAATTACCTGGTTGTAAAAGAATTTATTGCGAATATTAAAGAACAAGCTTTAGGACAAGATGTTATTAATCAATTAAATCCAGGACAAATGGTTGTAAAAATTGTTAATGATGAACTAGTTCATCTCTTTGGAGATTCTTTAAATGAAATAAAATTTAATAATAATAAACCTACAATTATTATGATGGTTGGTTTACAGGGAGCTGGTAAAACAACGACCAGTGGAAAACTTGCTAATTTATTGGCTAAAAATTATCATAAAAAACCATTGTTAATAGCAGCTGATATTTATCGACCAGCAGCTATTGATCAGTTAATTACGATTGGAAAACAACTTAATATTCCAGTCTTTGAACAAGGGAAAAATAATCCCCGACTTATTGTAGAAAATGGTCTTAATTATGCTAATGATAATGATAATGATTTAATTATCATCGATACAGCTGGACGTTTACATTTAGATACTGAATTAATGCAAGAATTAATTGATATTAAGAACTTAGTTAATCCTGATGAAATTATGTTAGTTGTTGATTCATTAACTGGTCAAGATGCTATTAATGTGGCTCAATCTTATCATGAACAACTAGGTATTACAGGGGCCATTCTTACTAAATTAGATGGTGATTCACGAGGGGGAGCGGCCTTATCAATTAAACATATCACTGGGGTACCTATTAAATTTATCGGTACTGGAGAAAAACTTGATCAAATAGATTTGTTTTATCCGGAGCGTATGGTTTCACGTATGTTGGGGATGGGTGATGTTATTTCGCTAATTGAAAAAGCTACTAATGTCATTGATGAGAAAAAGGCTGGTAAATTAGCTGATCGTATGATGAGTGGGCATTTTGATTTAGAAGATATGCTTGAGCAGATGGAACAAGTTAATAAATTAGGATCTTTGGGTTCAATTGCTAAAATGTTACCAGGAATGCCTAAATTAAGTGATGAAGAAGAAGCTAAAGCTAGTGATAAACTAAAGAAGACCAAGGTTATTATTCAATCGATGACACCTAAAGAACGAAGAAATCCTCAATTAATTAAAGCTAAACGTAAAGAACGTATCGCTAGAGGATGTGGTCTTAATAATGTGGAAATCAATAAAGTACTAAGAGAATATGAAAGTATGAAAAAGATGATGAAGCAAGTTGGGGGCATGATGAGTAGTGGTAAGATGCCTACTAACATGAAAGATATGATGGGAATGTTGAAGAATAAGAAATTTTAAGTAAAGGTTATGATACTTTGCAAAATATTGAAATAGAATATAAACATTTATTGAATAGGAAGGAATATTTATTAATAAGAAAAGATCTTATTAATAATTTTTCTTTTACTCAATACCATCAAATAAATCATTATTTTAATGATATACATGATGAACTTAAGAATAAAGAACAAGCCTTACGGATTAGAGAAAAAAATAATACTTATGAGATATGTTTAAAGACTAAACGAAAAGATGATGTTTTAGAAAAGAATATCATGATTAATAAAAATGATTTTCTTAAAATCATTGATAATCCCCAATGTTTAAATACTTATTTTAATAATATGAATTTATCATTACAATACCTTGGTTCATTACATACGGAACGGTTGGAAGTGAAAGTTGAACAAGGACTTATTTGTCTAGATTTATCTCATTATTTTAATAAAATTGATTATGAAATAGAATTTGAAGCTAATGATTATGATAATGAAGAATATTTAAAAGCCTTTCTAAGTACTTATCATATTAATTATCAAGCTAATCAACTTAGTAAAATAGCTCGTTATTATGAAGCTTATATGAATAATAATTTATTTAAAAGTAATATTATTGCTAATATAAATAAGGAAGTTTTTAACGATAATATTGATGATATTGCCCAATATATTAAAAAATATGCCTCAGAAGTTAAACAAAAACCCATCATGAGTGAATTAACTAATATCGATGATCAGCTTAATGAATTACCATGTTCGAGTACGAGTATTCTTAAAGAGTTAATGAGTTATGAAAATAATATCGTCAATACTAACTCACCAAAATACTTTGGTTATGTTGTAGGCGGCATATTACCAAGTGGTCTATATGCGAAGTTAATAAGTACTATTTGGGATCAAAACAGTGCTGTTTATGATATGTCTTTTCTTAGTAATCAATTAGAAGTAATCTTAGAAAAATGGTTTATTAAACTTTTTGATTTACCCAGTGAAACAAGTTTAGGATTAGTTAGAGGGAGTGCTGGTGGTAATCTTCTTGCGATTAATGCAGCTTTAATAAGCTTAGTAGGAGAAAATAGAGAACAGGCTAAGATTATTATTAGTAATCAAGCTCATTTCACTTTTAATAAAATTTTTAATATCTTAGGTCTAAAAACATCACAACTTACCATTATTGATACTGATGATCAAGGTCGTATCAAAGTAGATGATATTACTAATGTCGATGATCATACTATTATTATATTGCAAGCTGGTAATCTTTTAACGGGTAGTTATGATGATTTTAGTAAAGTATATGCTAAAACGAAAACTACGAAAGCTTGGATTCATATTGATGGTGCTTTTGGCTTATATGTCCAAGCATGTCCATCATTACGATATCTTACTAAAGATTTAAATAAAGCTCATTCTTGGGTATGTGATGGTCATAAAACACTTAATACTCCTTATGATTGTGGGATGATTTTATGTAAAGATAAAAAAGCTTATCTTAATTCATTAAATAATATTATGGATGATGATGATCTTAGAAATAGTATGGATTTTACTAATGATATGTCCAAGCGATCACAGAGTATTGAAATATGGGCTAGTATTAAATCATTAGGAGTGACTGGTTTAGGGGAATTGGTTTTACAATTACATGCTCTAAGTAAGTACTTTGCGATAGGTTTAAGTAATATTGGATTTACTATTATTAATGAAATCTTTTTTAATCAGATTCTTTGTTTTTATGAAGATAAGGCCGGTAGTGCCCAATTAGTTAAAAGGATAAATGATACTAAAGTATTATATGTTAATTGTAATAAATGGCATGGTGAGGATGTCATGAGAATTAGTGTAACTAATTATCAAACAACTTATCAAGATATTGATGAATGTTTAAAAATAATAAATGATATCGTAATAAATAGCGAAATATAGGAGTGATAAAATGATTGAGGTTTCAAACTTAACATTAAATTTTGGAGAAGATAAATTATTTGAAAATGTAACAATGAAATTCACTGATGGTAATTGTTATGGAATTATTGGAGCTAATGGGGCAGGAAAATCAACTTTTTTAAGAATACTATCCCAAGACTTAGATCCTTCAAAAGGAGATGTTTTTTATGATAAGAATCAAAGAATATCTTACTTACAACAAGATCAGTTTAAATATGATGAATATAGTATTTTAGATACTATTATCATGGGTCATAAAGAATTATATGATATTATGATGGAAAAAAATAATCTTTATATGAAAGCTGATTTTAATGAAGAAGATGGTTTCAAAGCGGCTGAATTAGAAGAGAAATTTGCGATGTTAAATGGTTGGGAAGCCGAAAGTAATGCCGAAATATTGTTAAATGGCTTACGATTAAAAGAAAATGATTATACCAAGCTGATGAAAGATATTACAGGAGAAGATAAAGTTAAAATATTATTAGCTCAAGCTCTGTTTGGTAATCCCGATATTCTTTTATTAGATGAACCAACTAACCATTTAGATTTCTATGCGATTAAATGGTTAGAAGAATTTATTGATAATTATGATAAAACCATTATTGTTGTATCCCATGATCGTCATTTTATTAATAATGTTTGTACCCATATAGTAGATATTGATTTTCAAAAAGCCACATTATATGTTGGTAATTATGATTTTTGGAAAGAATCTAGTCAACTAGCTAGTCGCATGATGCAAGATACCAATAAAAGAAAAGAAGAAAAAATTAAAGAATTACAAGAGTTTATTGCTCGTTTTAGTGCCAATGCTTCTAAATCAAAACAAGCGACATCTCGTAAAAAACTACTTGATAAAATTACCCTTGATGATATTAGACCATCTAGTCGTCGTTATCCCTTCATTGGTTTAAATACGGCTCGTAATTTAGGTGATGATGTTCTGGAAGTTAATGATTTAAAATATGTTGAAGATAATCAAGTTATTTTTGAAAATGTTAATTTTAATATTTATGGTAGCGATAAGGTTTATTTCTTTTCTCGTGATGATGCGATCATCACTAGTTTATTTCAAGTTTTAAATAATGATAAACAAGCTAGTGAAGGAACAATTAAATGGGGTATTACAGTTGAACCAGCTTATTTTCCTAAAGATAACAGTGAATATTTTAAAACTAAGAATATTAATTTAGTTGATTGGTTAAGACAATTTTCAGGAGAAGAACAAGGAGAAGCTTTTTGTCGAAGTTATTTAGGTAAAGTGTTATTTTCTCATGATGAACCATTAAAGAAAGTTAGTGTTTTATCAGGTGGGGAGAAAATGCGTTTAATGTTCGCAAGACTGATGTTACAAGAAGCTAATACCATTATTTTAGACCAACCAACTAACCATTTAGATTTAGAATCAATATCATCGGTAAATGATGGTTTAAAGAGTTTTAAAGGTTCTTTATTATTTTCAAGTCATGATTTTGCTTTTATCGATAGTCTTGCGAATAAGATAATCGAAGTTACTCCTCATGGCTGTCTAGTTTATGAAGGGACATTTGAAGAGTTTTTAGATAATGAAATGATTCAAAAACGAATCGATGCTCTGTATGATGAAACCGATTAAGTTTATTACCAGTTTTTCAGGTGATAAAGATAGTATGCTGGCTTTAGATCGGATGATTGCCCAAGGACATCATTGTCTAGGCTTATTGGTAAGTACTAATGATGATCATGGTTCATGGTTTCATGATGTTGATATTGCCTTATTAAATGATCTTGCTAAAAAATTAGGTATGAATATTCTACACGCTCGCATTAGACAAGCTTATTATAATGATATGTTTGAAACTTATCTTAGTGATATGAAAAGTGATTTAGCTTTTGAAGCAGTTGTTTTTGGAGATATTGATATTATTGAACATCGTATGTGGTGTGAAGCACGATGCCAAATGGTTGGAGTAAAAGCGCTATTTCCATTATGGCAAGAAGATCGGGAATTATTAGTAAGAGAGTTTATTAATAAAGGGTATAAAGCTTTACTTAAAAGAGTTAATAAAAATTATTTAGATCAATCATTCTTAAAGAGAACGCTAGATTTAGATATGATTGAAGAATTCAAAGTATTGGGTATTGATGTTTGTGGAGAAAATGGTGAATACCATACTCTTGTTTATGATGGACCTTTATTTTTAGAACCGTTAGATTATCAGGTTGATGAGATAATAGAAAGTGAGAATTGTTTTTCATTAAAAATCTATCCCCAATTATATAAAAAGAGAATTAATAAGCGGACTACTAATTTTAGTTAGTCCTTTTATTATGTTTTTTATAAAAAAATATAACATTATCACTTGCTTAATTCATAGATAATTTGTTATAATGTATCGGTAACGAGCATTGATGTGCGAGGTTGTTGGAACGCCAATAGACGTTGTCAAGTAATTCGTGCGGAGCTAGTTAATACCAGATATTAACGAAGGAGGATGCCAAATGGCTCAACAAAAAATCAGAATTAAACTGAAAGCATATGATCATCACATTCTTGATGCATCAGTGCAAAAAATTGTGGATGCTGCTAAAAAATCAGGAGCTAAAGTAGTCGGACCTGTTCCACTACCAACTGAAAGACAAGTATACACAGTCATTAGAGCGGTTCATAAGTACAAAGATAGTCGTGAACAGTTCGAAATGAGAACGCATAAAAGATTAATTGATATTGTTAACCCAACTGCTAAAACTACTGAAGTTTTAACAAGATTAGATTTACCTAGTGGTGTTGACATTGAAATTAAACTTTAATTAAGTAGGAGGAAACAAGAGTGAAAGGAATCTTAGGTCGTAAATTAGGTATGACGCAAGTATTCACAACTGATGGAACATTAGTTCCGGTAACAGTAGTTGAATGTAGTCCAAATGTAATAACACAACAAAAGACATTAGAAAATGATGGTTATGTTGCTACTCAAGTTGGATTTGAAGATAAGAAATTGCGTAATCCTAAACACGGAAATGGTTATAACAAACCAGAAAAAGGTCATTTTGACAAAGCAAACACAAACCCTAAGCGCTTCGTAAGAGAATTCAAGTCTGAAGAGATGTCGACTTATGAAGTAGGAACAGAGATTAGTGTTGATATCTTTACAGCTGGAGATATCGTAGATGTAACAGGAACAAGTAAAGGTAAGGGATTCCAAGGGGCTATTAAGCGTCATGGACAATCTCGTGGGCCAATGGCTCATGGGTCACGTTACCACCGTCGTCCTGGTTCAATGGGTGCTATTACAGCAAATCGTGTTTTCCCAGGTAAAAAATTACCAGGGCACATGGGTGTAAAAAGAACGACAGTTCAAAACTTAGTTATTGTTGAAGTTGATACTGAAAACAATTTACTATTAATCAAAGGAAACATTCCAGGACCTAAAAAGGGAATGGTTATGGTAAAAGAAGGAATTAAAGCAGTGAACAAGAATAAACCTTCATTTGATTTAGTTGATTTATTACCAGTTGCACCAGTTGTTGAAGAAACTGTAGTTACTGAAGAAGAAGCAGTTGTAGAAGAAACAACTGAAATGAAGGAGGTTTAATCATGGCTAACGTTGAATTATATAGTCAAGATGGTCAAGTAGTTGGAAATATTGATCTTAAAGATGAAATATTTGCGATTGAACCTAATCAACAAGCAATGTTTGATGCAATCTTAGTTTATCGTGCTTCATTAAGACAAGGAACTCATTCAGTTAAGAATCGTTCTGATGTACGCGGTGGAGGAAGAAAACCATGGCGTCAAAAAGGAACTGGACGTGCTCGTCAAGGTTCAATTAGATCACCACAATGGCGTGGTGGAGGTGTGGTTTTTGGACCAACTACTGAAAAAAATTACAAGCTTAAAATGAATCGTAAAGTAAGAAAACTAGCAATGCGTTCAGCATATAGTGTTGTTTTAAGAGATAAGAAATTCTTTGCTTTAGAAAGTTTAAACTTTGAAGCTCCTAAAACAAAAGATTTTATTAATTTTATGAAAGCATTTGAAGTAGAAGGAAAAACCCTTGTTGTTGTTGCAACTGATAATGATGCTCAAAACATCTTCTTATCAGGACGTAATATTTCTAAAGTAAAAGTTGCGGTATGCAATACCATTAACGTTGAAGATTTATTACATTATGATAATGTCTTAATGACAAAAGATGCAATACTAAAGGTTGAGGAGGTGTTGGCATAATGGCTGAACAAATTAAACATTATGAAATATTAAAAAAACCAATACTTACAGAAAATACTTTAAAAATGTATCAAGAACATAATAAAGTAACTATCGAAGTTGATGTTAAGGCTTCTCGTGATGAAGTTAAAAGAGCATTTGAAATTGCTTTTCCAGGTTCAAAAGTTGAGAAAGTAAACATTATCGTAAGTAAACCAAAATTAAAAAGACGTGGCCGTTTTATTGGAAAAATTGGTAAGAAAAAACGTGCTATCATTAAATTAAGTAAAGATTCAAATGTAAATATTTATAATATGGAAGTTGAATAAGATAAGGAGGTAAGCGAGAATGGCAATAAAGAAGTACAAGTCAACCACCAATGGTCGTCGTGGAATGTCAGTATTAGTATTTGATGAAATTACTACTACTAAGCCAGAGAGATCGCTGTTGGCTCCACTAAATAAAAAAGGTGGACGTAACAACTCAGGTAAAATCACCGTTCGCCATCGTGGTGGAGGACATAAAAGACAATATCGTATTATTGACTTTAGAAGAAATAAAGATGGAGTATTAGGAAATGTAGCAACTATCGAATATGATCCAAATCGTTCAGCTAATATTGCTTTGATTAACTATGCCGATGGTGAAAAAAGATATATTATTGCACCAAAAGGCTTAAAAGTTGGTATGGTGATTGAATCAGGATCAGTAGTTGATATTAAAGTAGGTAATGCTTTAGAACTTAAAAACATCCCTGATGGGACATTAATTCATAATATTGAATTACAACCAGGTAAAGGTGGCCAAATGGCTCGTTCAGCAGGAACAAGTGTTCAAGTATTAGGTAATGAAGATGATAAATATACTACTTTAAGATTAAGTTCTGGAGAAGTACGAAAAGTCTTAAATACTTGTCGTGCGACAATTGGTGAAGTTGGTAATAGTGACCATTCATTAGTTAATATTGGTAAAGCAGGACGTACGCGCTGGTTAGGTGTTAAACCTACTGTTCGTGGTTCAGTAATGAATCCAAATGATCATCCACATGGTGGTGGAGAAGGTCGTGCACCAATTGGACGTAAAGCACCAGTTACACCTTGGGGTAAACCGGCTCTTGGATTAAAAACAAGAAATCGTAAAAAAGCTTCAAGCAAATTAATCGTTAGACGTAAAAAACAAAAATAGGATCTAAAGGAGGAAAAGTTAATGGCTCGTAGTATAAAAAAGGGACCATTTGTTGATAGTTACTTACTTAAAAAAGTGGCTGAAGTAGAAGCTAGTGGAAAAAAGACTGTAATTAAAACATGGTCAAGACGCTCAACAATATTCCCAGAATTTATTGAACATACTTTTGCAGTATATAATGGAAGAGTTCATGTCCCAGTATATGTTACTGAAGACATGGTAGGTCATAAATTAGGTGAATTTGCTCCTACAAGAACTTATAAAGGTCATGATTATGACGAAAAGAAAGCTAAAAAGAAATAAGCGATAAGGAGGATTATTCAATGGAAGCAAAAGCAATTGCTAAAAATTTACGTATTGCTCCTCGTAAGGTTCGCTTAGTAGCTGATTTAGTCAGAGGTAAGAGTGCTGTAGAAGCAATGGTAATATTAGCAAATACAAACAAGGCAGCAAGCCCATTAGTTGATAAAGTATTAAAATCAGCAGTGGCTAATGCTATTAATAATCATATGATGGATGAAGAAACATTATTCGTTAAAGAGATTATGATTAATGAAGGACCAACTCTAAAGAGATTTCGTCCTAAAGCAAAAGGAATTGCGGCACCAGTTTTAAAAAGAACTAGTCATATTAGTATTGTAATTGGTGATAAGGTTTCAAATACGGAAGAAGTAGATGAAATTGAAGAAAATGAAGAAGAAGTTACTGAATAAGTTAAAGGAGGTCAGAGTATGGGACAAAAAGTAAATCCTATTGGGTTACGTGTTGGTATTATTCGTGATTGGGATTCTAAATGGTATGCTGATAAAGAATATGCTGATTTCTTAAATGAAGATATCAAGATTCGTGACTTTTTAAGAAAAGAGCTTAAAGATGCGGGACTTTCAAAAATTGAAATAGAACGTATTAAAGATAGAATTGATTTATTTATACATACTGCTAAACCAGGTGTTGTCATCGGAAAAGGTGGCGAAGGAATCGATGCCTTAAAGAAAAAATTAGCAAGATTATTTAAAGGTAAAAAAATTCAAATTAATGTTGTTGAAGTAAAACAACCAGATTTAGATGCTCAATTATTAGCACAATCAATTGCTGATCAATTAGAGAATCGTGCTTCATTTAGAACTGTACAAAAAAGAGCTATTCAAAGAGCGATGCGTTCAGGAGCTAAAGGAGTAAAAACGCTAGTATCAGGACGTTTAGGCGGAGCTGATATGGCACGTGATGAAGGATATTCAGAAGGTAATGTACCACTTCATACATTAAGAGCTGATATCGATTATGCAACAGCTGAAGCATTAACTACTTATGGATTATTAGGAGTTAAAGTTTGGGTTTATAAAGGTGAAGTTTTAGGGAAAAAGACTGTAAATTTAGATGAAAAGGTTCAACCACATCGTGGTAGTCGTAAACCTAAAAAACAAGGGGAGAGTAAATAATCATGTTGATGCCAAAAAGAACAAAATATCGTCGACCTCACCGTGTTAGTTACGAAGGTAAGGCAAAAGGTGGAACAACAATCGCCTTTGGTAAATATGGTTTACAAGCTCAAGAAGGAGCTTGGATTACCAATCGCCAAATAGAAGCAGCTCGTATCGCTATGACTCGTCATATGAAACGATTTGGTAAAGTTTGGATAAGAATTTTCCCACATCTTGCAAAAACCGCAAAACCATTAGAAGTACGTATGGGTTCTGGTAAGGGAGCACCTGAAGGATGGGTTGCTGTTGTTAAAAAAGGTAAAATCATGTTTGAAATTGATGGAGTAAGTGAAGAAGTAGCACGTGAAGCCTTAAGATTAGCTTCACATAAGTTACCTGTTAAAACGAAGTTTGTAATAAGAGGAGTGGAATAGAATGAGAATTGAAGAAATTAGAGAAAAGTCAATTGCTGAATTAAACGACAAAGTAATTGAACTGAAAAAAGAATTATTCGAATTAAGATTCCAACAAGCTACTGGTCAATTAGAACAACATGGACAATTAAAAGCAATTAAGAAAACAATTGCTCGAATAAAAACAGTTATTACTGAAAAAGAAATGATGGAATAGGAGGATTTGAATTATGGAAAGAAATAGTCGTAGAACATTAACTGGTCGTGTCGTATCAGATAAAATGGAAAAAACAATTACGGTACAAGTTGAAACATATAAAAAGCATCCTCTATATTCTAAACGTGTTAAGTATTCTAAGAAATATAAAGCACATGATGAAAATAATGAAGCTAAAATGGGAGATACAGTTACAATAATGGCAACACGTCCATTATCAGCAACTAAAAACTTTCGTTTAGTTAAAGTTAATAAAAAAACCGATATTATTTAATTAATATCAAATAATACTGGAAGGAGGAGCCGGGATGGTTCAAAATGAATCAAGATTAAAAGTAGCTGATAATACTGGTGCAAAAGAGATTCTAGTTATTAGAAATCTAGGTGGATCAGTAAAAAAATATTCAAATATTGGTGATGTTTTTGTAGGGACAATTAAGCATGCGTCACCTGGTGGTATGGTAAAAAAAGGTGAAGTTGTTAAGGCTGTTGTCGTAAGAACAAAAACAGGAGCACGTCGTGCCGATGGTTCTTATATTAAGTTTGATGAAAATGCTGCTGTTATCTTAAAAGATGATAACACACCACGTGGGACTCGTATATTTGGTCCTGTGGCTCGTGAGTTAAGAGATAAAAACTTCATGAAAATTGTATCATTAGCTCCAGAAGTACTGTAGGAATCAAAATAAGGAGGATAACTAATGCGAATTAAAACAGGAGATCTTGTTGAAGTAATTGCTGGTAAGAAAACCAACAAAGGACAACAAGGTAAAGTACTAAAAGTATTAAAAGATAAAAATCGCGTTGTTGTTGAAGGAGTAAATATGATTACAAAACATTTACGTCCATCACAATCTAATCCTGATGGCGGAACACAAACAATTGAAGGTAGTATTCATATCTCAAATGTTATGCTTGTTGATCCAAAAACTAAAAAACCAACACGTGTTGGTGTTGAAATTAAAGATGGAAAAAAAGTTCGTGTTACTAAAAAATCAGGTAGCGTATTAGACTAAAAAGTGAAGGGAGGTCATAAGATATGAATCGTTTAAAAGAAAAATACGAAACACAAGTCAAAAAAGATTTAGCAACTAAATTTAATTATAAATCAGTAATGGAAGTTCCTAAAATTGAAAAAATTGTTGTTAATATTGGGGTTGGTGATGCAGTTAGTAATGCTAAACTATTAGAAGAATCGGTAGTTGAGTTAGAAACTATCACTGGTCAAAAACCAATAGTTACAAAAGCAAAGAAATCAATTGCTGGCTTTAAGTTACGTGAACAAATGCCAATCGGTACTAAAGTAACACTTCGTGGTGAAAAAATGTATGACTTTTTAGATAAACTTGTTTCAATTTCATTACCACGTGTTCGTGATTTTAGAGGAGTATCGACTGACTCGTTTGATGGAAGAGGTAATTATACTTTAGGGATAAAAGAACAATTAATATTTCCTGAAATTAATTATGATAAAGTAAATAAAACAAGAGGAATGGATATTTCGATTGTTACAAGTGCCAATACTGATGAAGAAGCAAGAGAGTTGCTTTCTCTATTAGGAATGCCATTTAAAAAGTAAAGGGGGCAGTGACTTATGGCTAAAACATCAATGAAAGTTAAGCAGGCACGACCACAGAAATTTAAAGTAAGAGAATATACTCGTTGCGAAAGATGTGGACGTCCACATGCCGTAATTCGTAAATTTAAATTATGTCGTATTTGCTTTAGAGAACTAGCAAATAAGGGAGAAATTCCAGGAGTTAAAAAATCTAGTTGGTAATATATAAGTGTAGTGAAAGGAGGACAACTCAATGGTGATGACAGATCCTATAGCAGATTTGCTGACAAGAATTCGTAATGCAAATCAAATGCGTCATGAAAGTGTTACTTTACCTCATTCAAAATTAAAAGTTGAAATTTGTAAGATTCTTAAAGATGAAGGATTTATAAAGGGGTATAAAACAGAAGGTGATACTAAGAAAAACTTAGTTATTGAGTTAAAATATGGTAAATCAAATGAAAGAGTTATCTCAGGAATTAAACGTGTTTCAAAACCAGGTTTAAGAGTATATGCTAAGTGTGAAGATTTACCACGTGTTTTAAATGGCTTAGGTCTTGCGATTATCTCAACTCCTAAGGGAGTAATGAGTGAAAAGCAAGCTCGTAAGGAAAATGTAGGTGGAGAAGTAATAGCTTACGTTTGGTAAGAATATATCTAGGAGGTGTAATTAAATGTCTCGTATCGGGAATCAAGTTATAAATATTCCAACTGGTGTGGAAGTTACTATTAATGATAATAATCATGTTGTGGTTAAAGGAGCTAAGGGAACTTTAGAAGACACATTCAATGCGGAAATGAATATAGAATTAGAAGACAATCAACTACGAGTGAAACGTCCTAGTGATGCAAAACATCATAAGCAGTTACATGGGACAACAAGAGCTTTACTTGCTAATATGGTTAATGGTGTTAATGAAGGGTACAAGATTGAATTATCAATCATTGGTCTTGGATATCGTGCTGCATTACAAGGAAAGAAACTTGTTTTAAATGTTGGATATTCTCATCCAGTAGAGTTTGATGTAATCGAAGGAATTAATATTGAAGTTCCTACTCAAACAGAGATTGTTGTTAGTGGTATTGATAAATGTTTAGTTGGTGAATTTGCTGCAAACATTAGAGCTACTAGAAAACCAGAACCTTATAAAGGTAAAGGGATTCGCTACAAAAATGAAATTGTTAAGCGAAAAGAAGGTAAGAAAGCTGGTAAGTAATCTTATCAATAAAGAAAGGATGTGCAAAGATATATGGCAAAGAAACAATCACGTAACGATAATCGTCAAAAAAGACATGCTCGTGTTCGTTCAAAAGTTTCAGGTACTGCACAGTGCCCACGTTTAAATGTCTTTCGTTCAAATAAACATATAAGTGTTCAAATTATTGATGATGTTGCTAGTACAACTTTAGTTAGTGCTTCTTCATTACAATTAAAATTAGCTTCAGGAAGTAGTATTGAAGCTGCTAAACAAGTCGGAAATGAGATTGCTAAAAAAGCAATTGAAGCTGATATTAAAAAAGTTGTCTTTGATCGTGGTGGATATTTATATCACGGAAGAGTCAAAGCATTAGCTGATGCTGCTCGTGAAGCAGGATTAGAATTCTAAAAGGAGGTCTTACTATGGATCGTAAACCAAGAAGAGAAAAGAAAGACGATCGTTTCGAAGAACGTGTTGTTACCATTAATCGTGTAACAAAAGTTGTTAAGGGTGGACGTCGTTTTAGATTTGCTGCCTTAGTAGTAGTTGGAGATCGTGAAGGTCATGTTGGTTTTGGAACAGGGAAAGCTAATGAAGTTCCAGATGCAATTAAAAAGGCTATTGAAGCAGCTAAAAATAATCTTATTACTGTACCAATTATTAATGAATCAACTATTCCTCATGAAATTACTGGTGTATACGGAGCAGGTCGTGTCTTTTTGAAACCAGCTGCGCAAGGGACAGGAGTAATTGCTGGAGGGCCAGTTCGTGCGGTATTAGAATTAGCTGGCGTAAAAGATATTTTATCAAAATCAATCGGATCAAGTACGCCAATCAATATGGTTAGAGCTACTGTTCAAGGATTAACCGAATTAAAGACAGCGGAATCTTATGCTGCTTTACGTGGTAAAACTGTTGAAGAAATAAGAGGTTATTAAGATGTTACAAATAACTTTAAAAAGAAGCTTAATTAAAGCTAAGAAAAATCAAAAAGCTACGGCACAAGCATTAGGATTAAGTAAAATTAATCAAACAGTGCAACATGAAAATAATGCAGCCATCCAAGGTATGATTACTAAGGTTGCTCATTTAGTCGAAGTAAAAGAAGTTAAATAGGAGGTGTAATTAATGAAGTTACATGAATTAACTTATGTAGAAGGTGCTCGTCATACCAAAAAACGTATTGGACGTGGGACTGGCTCAGGAACTGGTAAAACAGCTGGACGTGGAACAAAGGGACAAAACTCTCGTTCTGGTGGTGGTGTTAGACCAGGATTTGAAGGAGGTCAAACACCAATATTCAGACGTTTACCGAAACGTGGATTCACTAATCACACACGTAAAGAATATACGATTATTAACTTAGATGCTTTAAATCGTTTTGATGATGGAAGCGAAGTTAATCCAGAATTATTAATGCAATCAGGGCTTGCAAAACAAGTTAAAGAAGGAATTAAAATTCTAGGTGTAGGTACTCTAGAAAGAAAGTTGAATGTCACAGCACATAAATTTTCTAAATCTGCTCAAGAAGCGATTGAAAAAGCTGGGGGCAGTATTACAATTCTTTAATGAAAAAAAGAGTTATTGCAATTTTTCATAACCCTGAGTTGCGTAATAAAGTATTATTTACTTTATTTATTTTGTTGATATTTAGATTAGGAGTACATATTAGTATTCCTGGTGTTGATATTACAAGTTTAAAAGATGCTATGGCTGGTGGTAATGCTGGTATCTTTGAAATGATGAATTTATTAGGTGGAGATGCCTTAAAGAACTATTCTATTTTTGCTTTAGGGGTCGGACCTTATATTACGGCTTCAATTGTTATTCAGTTGATGTCATATGATATTGTTCCTTACTTTACTGATTTAAAAAATGGAGGAGATGCTGGACGTAAGAAAATGTCTCAAATAACTCGTTATATTGCGATTTTTCTTTCATTTGCCCAAGGATATATGTTAAGTGTGGCATTTAATGCACAGTATCATTTAGTTGATGATCCAACACCATTAGGTTATGCACGTATCGCCTTAGTAATGTGTGCCGGTGCGATGTTTATTCTTTGGTTAGCCGATCAAATAAGTGTAAAAGGAATTGGGAATGGGACATCAATGATTATCATGGCTGGTATTGTCGATAAAGTTCCAATGACCTTCATTAATATTATTAAATCATTTTTTCAAACTAATCAGGGAGTATTGGCATGGATATTCTCAATTCTAATTATTGCATTATTTTTAGGATTGGTTATCTTCACTGTTTTTACTCAACAAGCAATGCGTAAAATACCCGTTCAATATGCAAGCAATACGTCTAAAGCTGGAGAAAGAACTTATTTACCATTTAGAATTAATGTAGCAGGGGTAATACCAGTTATCTTTGCATCAGCATTATTAATGGTACCAACAACGATCTTTTCAATGCTTGCCGGTAGTAATACCACTGGGATATGGTCAATTTTAAAAACAGTTTTTGATTATTCAACACCTTATGGTTTAGTAATTTATATTTTATTGATATTTGGATTTACTTATTTTTATGCTAATCAATCAGTTGATGTTAAACAATTAGCAGAGAATTTAGGGAGATCTGGAGGATATATTATAGGGATTAGACCAGGTGAAGATACTAAGAATTTTGTTAGAAAAATTGTTAATCGTTTGAATTTTCTAGGGGGAGCATCATTAAGTGTGATTGCTGCTATTCCGATAATATTACCGATGATTTTAAACATTAGTCGTTCACAAGCTTATGGGCTTGGGGGAACAGGTTTAATCATTATTGTTGGAGTTGCCTTAGATTTTGTTCAGAAAATAGATAGTTTTTCAACAACGAAAAAGAGCACAAGCTTTATTAAATAGGGGGTAATTAGATGAATATTATTTTTATGGGTCCACCAGGTGCTGGTAAAGGGACACAATCAGATTTTATTATTGAGAAATATCAAATTCCTCATATTGCAACAGGAGATATGTTTCGAGCAGCGATCAAAAATGAAACGAAGTTAGGTTTAGAAGCCAAATCTTATATGGATGCTGGTAAATTAGTACCTGATGAAGTGACTATTAATATCGTTAAAGAAAGATTATTAGAAGATGATACTAAAAATGGTTTTATCTTTGATGGTTTTCCGCGAACGATTGTACAAGCTCAAGCTCTTGATAAAATGTTAAAGGAATTAAATAGAGATATTGATGTTGTTATTAATATTGATGTTCCTTTTGATGTTTTATTAAAGAGATTATCAGGACGTCGTATTTGTAAGGTATGTGGAACTTCTTATCATTTAGAATTTAATCCTCCTCAAGTAGCAGGTATTTGTGATAAATGTGGCGGAGAATTATATACTAGAAGTGATGATAATGAAGAAAGTGCTCGCGTTAGATTAGAAACATATACTAATGAGACTAAACCACTAATTGAATATTATTTAAATAGAGGTTTATTAAATGAAGTGAATGGCTTACAAGCTGTTGATAAAGTATTTATTGATATTAATAATATTATTGAGGGTATTAAATAATGACTATTAATATTAAATCGGCTCGTGAAATAGCTTTAATGAAAGAAGCGGGTCGTATTGTTGCATTAGTACATCAAAAAATGAAAGAGAGTATTAAACCTGGTGTTACTACTAATGAATTGAATGACATTGCTGAAAAAATTATTATCAGTAATGGAGCTACACCTTCATTTAAAGGGTATGGTGGATTTCCAGCTGCAATATGTGCATCAACAAACGATGTCTTAGTGCATGGATTTCCTGATGATAGACCCTTAATTAATGGAGATATTGTTAGTATTGATGTCGGGGCTTGTTTTCAAGGTTATCACGGCGATAGTGCTTGGACTTATCCAGTAGGAGATATTAGTGAAGAAGATCAAAAATTATTGGATGTAACCAAGGAATCATTATTTAGAGCGCTAGCTTTAGTTAAGCCAGGTGTTCATTTATCTGATGTATCTCACGAGATACAAGAATATGTTGAAGCCCATGGTTATTCTGTTCCAATTGAATATACCGGGCATGGAGTTGGATCACAACTTCATGAAGATCCTTCAATTCCTAATTATGGGAAGGCTGGTTTTGGACCTCGTTTGAAAGCCGGTATGGGTTTAGCAATCGAGCCGATGGTCAACATGGGTAAACGAAATGTTACAACGATGAAAGATGGATGGACAGTAAAAACAATTGATCATAAGAATACTGCTCATTTTGAACATACAATTATTATTACAGATGATGGTTATGAAATTATGACGACACTGTAAAGGAGGTACTATGGCAAAAGAAAATGTTATTGAGGTAGAAGGTGTCATTTTAGAAGCACTACCTAATACAATGTTTAAGGTGGAATTAGAGAATGGACATGTACTTAATGCTCACGTTTCTGGTAAAATCCGTATGCACTACATTCGCATTTTACCAGGCGATAAAGTTACATTGGAAATTTCGCCTTACGATTTAACACGTGGGCGTATTACTTTTAGACATAAGTAGTATAGGAGGTTATTAATTATGAAAGTAAGAGCTTCAGTAAAACCAATTTGCGACAAATGTCGTATTATTAAAAGAAAAGGCCGTGTCATGGTGATTTGTGAAAATCCGAAACACAAACAAAGACAAGGATAAAAATAAGGAGGTGCCTATATGGCTCGTATTGCAGGAGTAGACATTCCTAATGATAAGAGAGTAGTAATCTCATTAACTTATATTTATGGTATTGGGAAACCATTAGCACAGGAGATTTTAAAGAAATCGGAAGTAAGTGAAGATACTAGAGTTAAGGATTTAACTGAAGATGAATTAACTAAAATCAGAACAACAATCGATTCTTATAAAGTTGAAGGTGACTTAAGAAGAGAAGTATCTTTAAATATTAAAAGATTAATGGAGATTGGAAGTTATCGTGGAATGCGTCATCGTCGTGGTTTACCAGTAAGAGGGCAAAAATCTAAAACAAATGCTCGTACTCGTAAAGGACCAAGACGTGCGATTGCTGGGAAGAAAAAATAAATAAAAGGAGGTTTTTAATATGGCTAAAAGACCTGTTCGTACAAAACGTAAAGTAAAAAAGAATATAGCTAATGGAGTGGCACATATCCACTCAACATTTAATAATACAATTGTTACTATTAGTGATGAACATGGTAATGTTATTGCTTGGTCAAGTGCTGGAGCATTAGGAATTAAGGGGTCACGTAAATCAACTCCGTATGCTGCCCAAATGGTGGGAGAAGCTGCTGCTAAAGCAGCTATGGAACATGGACTACAAAAAGTTGAGGTTAATGTTAAGGGACCAGGACCTGGTCGTGAAGCTGCGGTTCGTTCTTTACAAGTTGCTGGTTTAACAATTCAAGCAATTAAAGATGTAACGCCTATTCCTCACAATGGATGTCGTCCACCAAAACGACCTCGCGGATAATAGCATATTTATTAGGAAGGGGAGTTGTCAATGAAAGAGTTTGAACGTACTGATTTTGTGATTGATGAATATAATAGTGAAGCCAATTATGCTCGTTTTGTGATTGAACCATTAGAACGAGGCTTTGGTACTACTTTAGGTAATGCTTTACGAAGAGTGTTATTATCATCTTTACCAGGAGCAAGTGTTTATGCAATATATATTGACGGAGTTCATCATGAGTTCAGTACTATTCCAGGAGTAATGGAAGATGTTACTTCGATAGTATTAAATTTAAAAGATTTAGTATTAGAAATTGATCATGATGAAGAAGTAGTATTATCAATAGATCGTAAGGGTCCAGGACCTGTTTTAGCAGGTGATATTATTTTACCAATTGGGGTTGAAGTAATTAATAAAGATTTAGTTATTGCGAATTTAGCTGATGATGGACACTTAGAATTAGATATTTATGCCCGTAATGGTCGTGGTTATGTTACTGGAGATGTTAATAAACGTGATTTAGTTAAAGTTGGTATGTTACCGACTGATTCAAATTATTCTCCAGTAGAAAGAGTATCTTATTTAGCTGAACCAACTAGAGTTGGAGAAGATGAAAAATATGATCGCTTAATTATGGAAATTACCACTAATGGATCAAAAACTAGTCAAGAAGTTTTAGCTTTAGCAGCTAAAATTCTTGTGGAACATTTAAATTTATTTGTTGAATTAAATGATATTGCTATTAGTACGAAAGTTATGGCTGAAGAAGCAGTAGATAATACTAATAAAATTTTAGAATTACCTATTGAAGATTTAGATTTATCAGTTAGATCTTATAATTGTTTAAAACGTGCTAGTATTCAAACGGTTGATGAATTAGTTAATCGTAGTGAAGGCGATATGAATAAGATTCGTAATTTAGGTAAAAAATCGCTTAAAGAAATTAAAGAGAAAATTATTGAGTTAGGTTTATCATATAAACAAGAAGATTAATTATGGAAAGGAGACTTTTTAATGCATAAAAGAAAATTAGGAAGAGTTTCAAGTAAAAGAAGAGCTATGCTTCGTTCTTTAGTAACTGATTTAATTATTTATGGTAGAATTGAAACTACAGAAATGCGTGCTAAAGAAGTAAAGCGTATTGCAGATAAAATGATTACTTTAGGTAAACGTAATGATTTGCATGCTCGACGTCAAGTAGCTTCATATTTAATTAATAAAGTCGCAAAAGTTGAAGAAAAAACGGTTGATGTTAATGTCAGAGAAAATGGTAAAGTAGTATCAACTAAAAAGAAGACTGTTGAAGTAAAACAAACAGCTGTTCAAAAACTATTTGAAGAAGTAGCTGTTAAGTACCAAGATCGTAATGGTGGATACACTAGAGTTCTTAAATTAGGACCTCGTCGTGGAGACAATGCCCCAATGGCGATTATTGAGTTCGTATAGGAATTAGATTGTATGTTTATTAGGAAAAGAAGTGTCTTAGCAGTTATTCTATTATGTTTAATAACTTGTGGGATATATAGTATTTATTGGATAGTAACAACGCAAAATCAAATAAGAAGAATATATCAAAGAGAATTATTACATGATGGTATAGTTATTATTCTCTTAGGGTTTATAACATGTGGGATATATTATTATTATTGGATGTATAAGACTTGTCTTGTTATGGATGATATTTACGTTGAACAAGGTCTTGTCCCTAATAATGATACGGTGTTAATGGTAGTTCTAGGAATTCTGTGTACACCCATTGTTTATTATGCTTTGATGCAAAATAAAATAAATTATTTAGTTGATATGACTAATAATGATGGACGATATTAAAATAAAGATAAGAACTGATCTAATATTAATTGGATTAGTTTTATCTTTTTTAATAATTAGTGAATATTTTAAGATTGGATGGTTTTGTCCTTTCTTTGATGGTTTAGGGATACCGTGTCCGGGATGTGGGTTTTTAAGTGCTTGTAAAGCTTTATTGAGATTAGATTTTAGTAAAGCCTATTATCATCATCCGGCTGTTTTTATTTTTCCAATTTATTTAATTATTTACATTTATCATACAACTATTAATAAGCTTAATAAGAAATTTATTAATTTACTTATTTATAGTTTTATTGTCATAATGCTCGTAATATATTTATTACGAATAAATGGCTGGATACCTGGTAGTGCTAAGCTAATATTAAATGAAGATAGTATCATAAAGAGAATATTTTTTAAGTAACACACTTGTTTAAAGTGTGTTTTTTTAAGGAAATTATGGGTAAATGATTTCTCTATGTCATAATTTTGGTATAATACTGTTAGGAGTTGTTAGGATGAATGAGAAAAAAAAGCGTGGTCATGATATTAATTTTTATCGTGGTAATTTAACAAAAAATGATTATGACAATATTAAAAGTGAACATGATTATCGTGATTTTAAGTTTAATCATAATCAAAGAAAAACTGTTCCTCGTTCTTATGAAGAAGGAATCGATTTTAATAAAATGAAAGTAACGGAATTAGATGAGAAGATTGAAGTACTTAAAGCTAAAAAAAAGATTAGGGATTCTCAAAGTAATTCAAAAATAAATAATGATCTATATCTTAATAATAATGATTCTCTTGATGAGTGTGATAATAACGTTCAAGATGAAATAATAAGGAAAACAAAAAGAAAACCTTTAAAACCAAATCGAGAAACTCATGATAGTAATGATAAATATTATAATGATATTAATAATCATAGTAATAATGGAAGAAGTAATAAGTATCGTATGAAAAGAGAAGCTAAACAAAAAGATCGGAAAGTTTATAAGAAGAAGAAAAGACGTTTTATTAAAGGTATTATTCTGGTAATCTTATTATTATTATTATCCATTGCCGGAAGTTTGTTCTTAATTAAGAATACTTCTCCAGTATTGAATTTTGTGGTTATTGGGGTTGATCAAAGGTCTTGGCAAGATGATTCTGAGGTGCGAGCTGATGCCATTATGATGGTTAATGCTAGTTCGAAAGATGAAAAAATTATTATGGCTAGTATTCCTCGGGATACTTATACGGAAGTACCTTGTCTAGAACGTAAAGATAAAATAACCCATGCCTATGTTTATGGAGCAATGTATTGGCAAGATAAAGGTGGCAGCATTGCTTGTACAACGGCATCTGTTAGTAAACTAACAAATATTGAAACTAATAAATATGTTAAGATTAATTTTGATGATACTATTGGAATCATTAATGCAATTGATGGTATTGATTTAAAAGCAACTCATAGTTTTTGTGAACAAAATTCTAAGAGTGTTATGAATGCCTTTTGTTTTGAAGAAGGGAAAACTTATCATATGGATGGAGAGATGGCATTGGCATATGCTCGACATCGTAAAAGTGATAGTGATATTGCTCGTGGTTTAAGGCAACAGGAGGTTTTTAAAGGGATTATTAGTAAAGTTAAAAAAATGCCATTTTGGGAATGGCCAAATGTCTATTTGAAAACATCGACAATGGTTAAAACAAATTTAACACATAAAGAAATGATGCAAATTGCTTTAGTATATATTTTTAAAGGTGATACAACTAATTATAAGTTTGATTGGTATGGGACAATGTATGGGGGAGTATCGTATGTTGAATTAGAACCTGAAAGTGTTCAAAAATATACTAAGACCGTAAATGATTTACATTAAAGCTTAGTAAAAACACTTATTTAGTAAAATAAATAAGTGTTTTATTTTTATTCAACGGGAATAACATTACCGCTGATATCAATAATGATATCATTTTTTGAATTCTTTTGCGAAAAGACATAACGGTTACCTTTAATTTGAGAATAATTATCAGTTAAATAGATTACTCGTGGATAAGAATATAAGATATCTAATGCTATTTTTTCTTCTAATTTAATACGATCGTTCTTATTATAAATGGTAATAATATGTTGTTCATTATGACCTTTTAAGAGATCTAGCAATGGTTGCCATTGATCAAAGGAATATCCACTACAATTAATAATATGATAATCATAATTGATATCAAAATTGTTTAGAGCCATAAGTTGTTTCATAATTAATAAATGAAAGTCGACTTTTAGAATTGGTTTAGATTTAAGCCAAAAGTAGGCATCTTGATAGCTTTGGTTTCTAAAGATTCTTTCCCGAGAACTTCCTTGAATGTGATAAGCGACTGCGGTAGGATAATAGACTAATTTATAACCGTCAGCACCAACTCTAATTGATAATTCAAGACCTTCCCAAGCATTGTAAAATTTTTCATCGTAACCACCAAATTGATAAAAGGTTGCTTTTTTCATCATACAACAGGCATTAGTTAGGCCTTGTCTTAGTGCTTCTTCTTGAACAATGGCATCATGATAATCACGATTAATTAAAGCATGAGTATTAAAATATTCACCAAAGACATGACCTGTTGATTGAACTAAATTAGTATTAGGATAAAGTAATAGAGCTTGAACGATCCCAATCTGATTATCACTTAATAATTTCTCTTTTAATAATTCAGCGGTGTCATCTTTTAAGAAAACATCGTTATTAATGAATAGAATTAGTTCATGAGATGCATTATCAACACCACGATTATTTACAATAGAACAACCCTGGACAATCTTATCGGTAATATTCTTAATATTAGGTTTATCTTTGATTAGCTCTTCAATCTCATTCATCATTTCAATACTACATTTATCGTCTTTTACTAATACTAACTCATAATTGTACTTCTCAACAATAGGAATTGTGATATTGAGAAAATTACGCATTAATTCGGGAGTATTAGTATATGGGGTAACAATACTGATATTCATAGTAAAACCTCCTCTTAATAGTTATATTCTATCAAATTTTATAAATAAAAGCATTAAAATAATTAATAATAAAATAATCATTGATGAAACAAGTTAAAAGCGTTCACTATTTAGACACATAGTTAATATTGATATACCTATATATTTATGTTACTATAAGTGCAGATATTTAATTTAATATAATTATTGCCTTTACTGGAGAGGGGAGATGATTATTATGAAAAAGATAATTCCTGTATTTGTAATTATTATGTTGTTTATCGGTACATCGATTTTTGCTACAACTGTAAAAACTGGTGGTGGAACTTGGGAATACGGATCAGCACTACAACTAAACTTATCTAACAAGTGTTGGTCTAATTACTATCACCAATCTAAAACCCATGGCGCTTCATGTACAATGGGTTCTGGGAATAGCGGTATTGTAAAAGTAGTAAAAGGAAAGTGGGCTAATTCTGGTGCTTATGGAAGTATTACTGATAGACCAGCTTATTATCATTACATTTACTAGTATTAATTTTTAAGAGGTTGTAATTTTTTACAACTTCTTATATTATTTAAAGGAGAATATTTTTATGAAAAATAAAATAGTTTTTATCACTATTTTTATTATTTGTTCCTTTTTAGCAATCATTTATCAATACCGTACTAATCAGGATAAAATTAATGAAATAGGAACAAATAATGGTAAATATGTTGCAGTAATTATTAATAATGAACAAGATTATCAATATTTATTTAATTATAAACTAGTTAATATTACTAAAATTGATTATGATCAAGATCATAATATGATTGTTAGTCAAAAGAATACTTTTGATGTTAGTACTCTTAGTAATAATGATTTTGATAAGAATTATGATGATAATACGCTTGTTAAAAACACAATTTTTAAGGGGTTTAAATGGCATAAATTGCCACAAGCATATTCTTCTAAATTAATAGGAACCTATTTTATAACTAAAGAAGATAATGATCTACATAAAATTAAGATTGATTTTGAAAAGAATAATATTTTAGCAAGTGAAATTAATGCTGATTATGGCACTTATTTTATACCATTATTTCAAATAATGCTTGCTTTCATATTGATTGCTGAAGGTCTTTATTGTTTTATTACTAATACACTTAATCAAAAAAAGATGAATATATTAAAGCTTTATAGTCATAAGGAGTCGATTATTAAATATCTTTATGGTAATGATCTTATCTTAGTTAGTTTCTTTACTATAATAACAAGTATGATCTTAATAATTATTTTTAAAGTAAGTATTAGTAGTGTTTTGTTTTATATTATAAGTGTTTTTATTGTTTATATGATGATATTATGGCCTTTTCTTATAAAAGTAAGTAATCCTATTAGTATCGATAGTTTAAAGGGGAAAAAGGGCTTATTAAAAGTCTTAAATATTTATAAAGTAATAGTTTTATTATTATTTATTATGATAACTTATGCAACTTATATGTTGTTTGGAGAATCTAATGATAATTGGGATTTAATTACCGCCAATGCTAATTGGCCTTTATCTAAGAATTATGCCATATTCCAGAATAATCCATCTTATATTAAATCGGGCAAAATGCCTCCTTATCTTAATGAAATATATCAGAAATTTACGAAGAATAATCTTATATATTTAGATAATTCAGACATAGTCAATAAAATCAATACGAGTACTTATCTTCATGCTGATTATGGGATAATTGATGTTAATTATAATTATCTAAAGGTTTTAAATATTGATAAATTATTAAGTGAAAATATCCTCATGAATAATGATATGGTACTATTAATACCAGCATCATATCAATTAGATAAAAGTAATAAAAAGGAATTATGTTCTTATAGTGATTTGAATTTAGAAGATCAATTAAGTAATAAATGTCGTATTATCACTTATCAAGATCAAAATGTTTATGTAAATACTAATACGAGTTTAAAAGGTGATTCTTATTATGACAAAACCATTATTAGAGTTTATAATGATGATTTTTTAACAAAAATGATACCGATAAATAATCAATATCTGCATATTAAAATTAATCCTAATAATGATTTAGGAAGTAATTTTAATGAACTAGCAAACAAAGTTAATAATGCTTCATTGGTTTCTCATACAGGAGATTATACATACTTAAGCAATTTGTATAATGATAATCAAAAGTTATTAAAAATAGTTGCTGATTTTAAAATTACTTTAGGAATAGTTAGTATAGTTTTCTATACGAGCATAATCATAATTATGATTATGATTATAAATCTTTACTTTAGTATTAATGCTAAAAAATTATTTATTAGAAAAATATTAGGCTATTCTTTTAAAGAACGATTTTTAGATTTAATAATTTATTTGCTGGTAGCCTTACTAGGATCAGGTCTATTAGTATCGCTATTCTTAATAATAACTAAGATTGGCTTTTTAAATTATAAATATTTTCTAGCTTTAGCCTTGTTTTATTTATTAACTTGGGTTATTCTATCGCTTAATATAAAAAGAGTTGAAAATAGAAGTATTAGTAATATTTTAAAAGGAGAAAATTTATAATGATTGAATTTAAGAATATCAAAAAGTCATATGGTGATAGTAATATCTTAAATAATATTAGTTTTTCTATTAAACAAGGTGATTGTGTTGCTTTTATGGGAGAAAGTGGTTCAGGTAAAAGTACTATTCTTAATATTATTGGTTTATTAGATGATTATGATAGTGGTAGTTATACACTTTTTGATAAGGAAGTAAAACATTTATCAAATAAGGAGAAAACAAAGTTATTACGGCATAAGATTGGTTATATTTTTCAAAATTTTGCTTTGATTGAAGATGAGACGGTTTTAAATAATTTAATGTTATCAATTATGGATAGTAGTAATAAAAATAAGAAAATGAAACAAATTCTTAATGTTTTAGAAATAGTAGGTCTTAAAGATAAATTAAATAATAAGATTTATCAATTATCAGGAGGCGAACAACAACGAATTGCGATAGCCCGTATTTTATTAAGAGACAGTGCTATTATCTTAGCAGATGAACCTACTGGTTCATTAGATCATAAGAATAAACAAATTATTCTAAAATTATTAGCTTATCTTAGTAAACTAAATAAAACTTTAATAATTGTAACTCATGATGAAGAAGTCGCTAGATGGTGTAATAAGATATATTATTTAAAGTAAAGAAAAAGGTTAATCGATGATGATTAGCCTTTTTTGAATGTTAATTTTTTTATTAATTTATAAATTTCATAGATAATGCTGGGCATGATAATACCAATGATAGCAATTAATAAGGGTTGATGATATAGTGGTTCTAAATCAAAGAAGGTATTAAGTGGTGAATAAATTAAAATAATATTTAATAAAGTTCCAATAATGATAGCAGTCACTAATGCTGAGTTTTCCCATGGTTTTGATTTTAGTAATGAAAGATGAGGTGTTCTAATTGATAGAACATAAAGCATTGGTGCTATAGCCATTATTGCAAAGGCAACACTTGAAGATAAGGTATGAGTATAACCTAATTGCTTACATAAGTAGTAACCACCAAAGACTGATACCCCTGTACATAAAGCAATAATAATGATTGGGACTATCAATTTATCAAGAATACTTTCACTTTTTGGACGTGGTCTTTCATTCATAACAGTAGCATCATTAATATCCATACTGATTGGTATAGCGATTAGACTTTCAACTATTAAATTAACCCATAAAACATGAACAGCCCCTAATGGTGTTCCCAATCCTAACAAAACAGCACTCAGAATGGCCAGAACTTCACCAAAGTTAGTTGCTAAAACAAAGAGAACAGCTTGTTTTATTTTATTATAAATATTACGCCCTTCTTCAATAGCATAAACAATCGTAGCAAAGTTATCATCCATTAAGATCATGGAACTAGCTTGTTTAGCAACATCTGTTCCGGTGATACCCATGCTGACTCCAATATGAGCTGTTTTCAAGGATGGAGCATCATTAACACCATCACCAGTCATTGAAACAATATGACCTTGAGCTTGGAGGGCTTTGACAATTCTTACTTTATGCTCAGGACTGACGCGTGAATAAATACAATAATTATTAACTTTTAATTCTAATTCATCATCGCTCATTTCTTCTAGTTGTTTACCTGTTATAACTTGTTGATGATCATCCTGATTAAGATCAATCATATTTAATTTCTTAGCAATGGCATATGCTGTTGTAGGATGATCGCCAGTAATCATAATTGTTTTTATACCAGCATGTTTAGCTTTAGCAATTGCAATACGGGCAGAATCCTTTTCAGGATCAATCATGCCAACAGCTCCAATAAATATTAAATTTTCTTCATAAGCTAATTCGCTTTGGGTAGAGGCTTTTGTATAGGCAAATGCTAAAACTCGTAAAGCTTGATAAGATAATTTTTTAGCATTGTCTAGGATG
>JAITPW010000005.1 GCA_031289255.1 Bacilli bacterium | reverse complement strand
CAAGTAATTATCTATTAGCTGATAATGGTTATGATTCAATTGTTGATGTTGATAGTGCTTTAAGTAATAGTTTTACTTTAAGTAATGCCGATGTTAGTGATAAGGATATTGGAATGGCTGCTGATATTAGTGTTAGTATATCACCTACTAGTCATAATATTAAGGTTGGAAGTAGTGGAATATCGACTTATACGGTTACCAATGGAACCTTTAATAGTTCAAGTATTGTTGATAGTAGTGTTGCTACTAAAACTGATAATAGTGGTAGTATTGAGTTTACTGGGCTAAGTACTGGTAGTACTAGTGCAACTTTAACATTTAAAGATGGTTATCAGCGAACTCGAAGTGATGTTAATAAAACGATTACTATTAAAGTTGAAGGTTTAATAATTAGTGGTAATGTCTTTGATGATGAAAACTATAATAGTTTAAATGATGATAGTAATTTTATGGTTGGTTTAGATATTGAACTAGTTGATGGTAGTACGGGAACTCTTATCGCAACTACCACAACTGATGCAGCTGGTGATTATTTCTTTGATATTGATAGTATTAATGCTGATGGTTATATGATTCAAGTAGTTGCTCCTAGTGGTTATATTCTAGCAAATAATGATGGTGATTCTGTTGTTGATTATGATACTGGATTAAGTACTAAATTTACTTTAAGTGGTAGTGATATTACAAATAAACATATCGGTATGGCATTAGAAATGGCGATTGGTTTAAGTCCTTTAACTCATACTGTTTATGTTGGTGATACTGTTGTTTCTAATCTTGCTTTAAGTAATGGTAAGGTTGCTGATATTACAATTAATAATAGTAATGTTAGTGCTAGTATTAATACTAATTTAGAAATAGTTGGGTTAAGTAAAGGAACTAGTTTAGTAAATGTTAGTTTTGTTAATGGTTATGGACGTAATGAAGTTAAACGAGAAGTAGAAGTAAGTATTCTACCATTACCTTATGTTGAAGGTGAAGATATCAGTATTAAACCTAAAGAAATAAAGAAGGTTATTAATGAATATGGGCCACTTGATGGTAGCATTAGTTGTCAATCTAGTCATCCTAATATTGCAACTGTTGATAAGGATTGTTTAGTTACCGGAAAAAGTGTTGGTTCAAGTATTATCACCATTACGGTTTATACTAAAGATGGTTTAAAGAAGGCCACTAAAGATGTTATTGTTAGTGTTGGTCAAGAAAAAAATCCAACTGTTAATACAATAGCTAAAGAAGTAGCTGATAGTAAAAACTTTACGCTTCAACAAGCATTCTATGAAAAAGTTTTAAAAAATCCGCAAAAGTACTTAAAAGAATTAATTCAATTAGGAAGTGCTAAAGCATGGAGTATTGATGCTAAATCATTTAATAAACCTGTTAATCTTGTCAAGGTTAGAATCTTAGATAAAGCACCTAAGGCTTATTTAGAAGCTTTAGGAGGACAAGCTAATAATGATGAGATCAATAATAATATTTATAAGATTGTTTATGTTGAATATCAAACGGCCAAAGGAACTATTACCGTATCAAAGGTTGTAATATTTAAAGATGTAAATCAGGAAGTTTGTATTGATAATATGAAATGGAATGATGAAAAGTCACAGTGTGTACCAGATACCGGAAGTAATAGTTTAGTAGTAGGTATCATTCTAGGATTAAGTAGTATCATGATGTTTGGACTTAATGTTAGATATATTAAAAAATAGCATACTATGATAAAAACGAGTTTGGTGACAAGCTCGTTTTTAACAATTATTATCTTTTTAAAAAAAAGAACTATAATTAGTTCTTTTCTCTTGAGTAATGAGGATAAATTATGAAATTCTCAGATAGATAAAATTAAAATAAGCTATCATGGACTAAGTTAATTAGTCCTAATAAGTAATGATCTTTTGATACTATATCAATACTTTCATGTTCTAAATTCTCAATAACAATTGTATCATATTGAGCTAGTTGATAATCTTTACCTTGAATATTGATTTGTAAGTCTTTTAAAACAAAGATAATGATAAAATGATGATCACTAGTATTAAAACCATTAGTAAGTTTAAGGTGATGGTCTTTTATATCTTCGGCTAGCATGATATTAAAATCATTACCAGTTTGATAAGAAATAACATCATCTTCAGATTGAAAATTGATAATATCATGAGCTTTTAGACTGATGTTCTTATTATTAATACTTAGCTCAAGATTATTATCTAACATACAAAAGTAGCGTTGGTAACCGATAAATAAGGTAAATTTAGAAGGAATAGTACTAATATAGGCACTGCTTACTCTAAATAAGAAATTCTTATTTTGATAAGAGGCACTATCAGGATAAAGATATATTTCTTTAGTGATACCTCCAGACCAACTCGTTTCTTTTAAATTATAGTATTTTATTAGCTTTATTAACATGAGTAAACTCCTTTATTAAGAATATTACTTATTATAACAATATCTCTCCCTAAAAGATAGTTAGAAGTATTTAAGGAATAGACTATCAATTAATAATTATAGTAGTATAATAGGTAATTATGTTAATTGGTAAATAAATTAATTACTTAGTTAATTTATAAGTATTCAATACTATGTTATACTAGCATAATGTTAGTGAGGTAATAAGATGAATAAACAAGAACAATTATTAAATGAACAACGTTGTATGATTGATGAATTAGATGATTTATTGATTAATATTTTTAGTTTAAGATTAAATGTTGTTAAAGAGATTGGTCTGATTAAAAAAACACATGGACTAGATATTGATGATGATAATCGAGAATTGATGATTATTAATAAAATTAAAGAGAAACATTTAAATGATGAAAAACAAGTGTTAGCTTTATATCAATTAATATTTAATTTATCTAAAGAAATACAGGAAATATAGGTGATTGTATGGTACTAGAATTATTAAAAATAAGTAAAAAGTTTAGAATTAATAAAGATACTTTTTTTGAGGCCTTAAAAGATATTACTCTAGGTTTTAATAAGGGTGAGTTTATTAGTATTTTAGGACCTAGTGGTTGTGGGAAGAGTACGTTATTAAATATTATAGCCGGACTTGATAAGCCAAGTAGTGGTGAATTAATAATTAATAAGCAATCGAGTGCTAAGTATAAACAAAAACAATGGGATTTTTATCGTAAGAATAATGTGGGAATTGTTTTTCAACAGTTTAATTTAATTGAGCATTTAAATGCTTTAGAGAATGTTGAATTATCAATGACTCTAGTAGGTCTTAATAAGAAAAAAAGAAAAAAAAGAGCTTATGATTTACTGGCTCAAGTAGGTATAAGTAAAGAGCATGCTCTGCATTTACCTAGTGAATTAAGTGGTGGTCAAAAACAGCGGGTGGCTATAGCCCGAGCTCTTGCTAATGATCCTGATATTATTTTAGCTGATGAACCAACTGGAGCATTAGATACCAAGACTGGTTTATTAATTATGGAACTATTAAAAGAAATAGCTCAAGATAAATTAATCATTATGGTAACTCATAATCATAAATTAGCATATGAATATGGTACTAGTTTGATTAAGATGTTAGATGGCGAAATTCAAAGTATTGAAAAACTTAAAGATTATGATATTAATAATAGTAGTACACTATTAAAGAAAAAAGATGCTAAGATGCCTTTTAAGGATGCTTTAAAACTTAGTCTTCGTAATATGAAAAAGAAGTTTGGCAGAGTTTTTATTACTGCTTTAGCAGGGGCGATTGGTATTTCTGGTATTACCTTAGTTATGGGATTAAGTAATGGGGCTAATAGCTTTATTAATGAACAGATTACTAGATTTGGAACTTCTAATGTGATTAGTATTGATAAGAATGTTAAAGAAGATAATAAACTTAAAGCTGTTGAGGATATTAATGAGTTTGCTTTTCTAAAAAAGAATCAAGAAGTACTTAGTATTAGAAAACAATTACCTAATAATGGTAGTTGGCTTATTAAAGATACAAGTATTGATACGCAACAGAATGCTTTAGCTCCAACTAAGAATCTAGCATTTATTAAACCTTATTTAAATGGTAGATTACCTAAGAATAATAGTAATGAAGTATTAGTTAATAAAGCGATGGCACGGAAGATTATTAAATTATTGAATTATCAAGATGATGATTATCAAAGCGTTCTTAATAATAAGATTGTCTTAGATTATAATAGTCTTAAATTACCGATTAGTGAAGATTTTAAGATTGTTGGGATTATTGATGAATTAGATGTTGATGCTCCTTATCTTTACTATGATTATGAAGGAATGAAGAGTTTTTTAAATAAGACTAAATTAGGTACTAGTTCGTTGTTGAGTCTTTTAGACCAAAAAGGTAAATTTGAGTTTATTATTAAAGATGCTCATCATTTATTAAGCATTAAAGACTGGGTCTTAAAGGAAAATAATCAATCTCAAAATAATATGTTATCAAGTTTTATGGGTAATCAAGAGGGTGTTAATATTTCTAGCTTTGCCTTAATATTTCAACAATCACTCCAAATGATTATTAATATTGTTCAATTAGTGATGATTGCTTTTCTAGTTTTAGCTTTAGTGGTATCATCAATATTAATTGCGATTGTCTTATTTGCTTCAGTATTAGAAAGAAAAGTTGAAATTGGGATAATTAAAGCAATTGGGGGTAGAAAGAAAGATATTATGCGGGTTTTTAATGCAGAAGCAATTCTAATCGGATTATTTTCTGGTTTATTAGGAATTATGTTAGCCTTTATCTTAGCTCCTTTAGGAGAAATAATCGTTACTAAAGTAAGTGGTTATAATTTTAGTAATACTATTAAAATACCACTAGAAGGAATGATAAATATTAATGGTAGTGCTTATCATATTCCTTTTCTACAAATAATTGTTTTATTACTGATCAGTATTGGGGTCGCATTTATAGCGGGTTATTTACCATCACGCCAAGCAACCAAGATGCCAGTAATTGATGCTTTACGCGATGAATAGGGGGACTAATCATGTTAGAAATAAAGAATATTAGTAAAACATATCATCTTAAAACGCATCAAGTTGAGGCTTTAAAAGATATTAATTTAAAAATTGATAATGGTAATATGATTGCGATTGTGGGACCTAGTGGCTGTGGAAAAACCTCACTAATGAATATTTTAGGAGCTTTAGATAGTGATTATCAAGGTGATATTATTATTGATGGTAGTTCCTTAAAAGCGGCTAAGCATAAAGATATTGATAATTATCGGAAGAATAAAATTGGTTTTATTTTTCAACACTTTACGCTCATAAATTCATTAAAAGCCCAAGAAAATATTGAATTAGCTTTTGATATTAGTAATACTGATAAAAAAGCTAAGGCACAACGAACTAAAGAGTTACTATCATTAGTTGAATTAAGTGAACACGCTTCTAAAAAAGTAAATGTTTTAAGTGGAGGTCAAAAACAACGGGTGGCTATTGCCCGAGCGCTTGCGAATAATCCGAGTATTATCTTAGCTGATGAACCAACTGGAGCACTAGATCATCGGACTGGCCAACAAATTCTTAAATTATTACAAAAGATTGCTCAAGATCAAATTGTTATCTTAGTTACTCATGATTTAGATTTAGCTTATCAATATGCTAATCAAATTGTTAGTTTAGAAGATGGGAAAATTATTAGTATTGAAGATAATATTCCAAGTATTGGTAATGGTATCAATCTTGTTAAAGAAGAAGTTAAAAAAACGAATATGAAATTTAAAACATCTTTTAAACTAGCCTATCGTAATTTATTGCTTAAAAAAGGACGAACACTAGGGACAGCTCTAGGCATGTCAATCGGAATTATTGGGATATCTTTAGCTTTAGCTTTGAATTATGGAACTAAAAAAGCAGTTAGTGATCAAGTCTTAAGTATCTTTCCGGCTAGTAAAGTTTTCGTATCTCATCCGGATAATTTTAAGATGAGTAGTAATGAGATTGATTATTTATATTATCGTGATTTTCTTAAAGTTAAAGACTTGGCTAAAGAAGCTGATGGTTTCTATTTTCCAAGTATTAATATGATTTCTTCAATTATGAGTTTAGATAAAGAGAGTACGGATTATCAAAAATATTTAGAAAATGTCCGTAATAATAAGAAGACTAAACCGATTACGATGATTATGACTGGTAATATTAATCTAGCTTATGCGACGAGTAGTGAGATTGGTTATGGTCGTTTACCTTATAAGACTAAACCTGAGGAAATTATGATATCATTGACAACCGCAAAGGAATTGCTTGATAAGGATAACGATGATGTTAAATCATTACTGGATAAGAAGGCTTATCTTTCGATTATGGATCCTCTAAATAAAAAGGAAGCGACAATTACTTTAAAAATTGTTGGTATTACTCGTGATAGTACTTTATTATCAACGATTTATGTCAATGATAATTATGTTGAAAGTATGCTTAATAAATATTTAGAGATGAATATTAAAGATACTAAAAGTGATGGTTTTATCATGTTTTATAATGATACTAAAAAAGTAGATAGCTATGTTGCTAGTTTAAATAAACAACAGAATGATTACCTTTTTCAAGGAGCAGCGCAAACAATCATCAGTATGGTTAATAGTATTTTAGATATTTTACGTAATGGCTTAATTGCTTTTAGTAGTGTTAGTGTCGTTGTAGCTATTTTAATGATTGCTATCGTTGTTTATATTTCCGTTCTAGAACGGAAACAAGAAATTGGTATTTTAAGGTCAATTGGCGCAAGAACGAAGGATATTAGGAATATCTTCTTAAATGAAGCTTTGTGTATTGGCTTGTTGAGTGGTTGTCTAGGAGTAGGGATATCGATTGGTTTATGTGAAGTTATTAATAAGCTTATCATGAAAGCTCTGCAAAGCAGTATGACTAATGTTCCCCATTTAAAAATTGCTTATTTAGATGTCAGTACGATTGTTGTTATCGTTATTAGTTGTGGTCTATTAAGTGTTGTTGCGGGAATTATTCCTTCAATACAAGCAGCTCGTATGGATCCAATTGATGCCATCAGAAAGAAATAATAGTTATAACTATAGAGTAATATTATAGATTTTATGATAAGTCTATAATATTACTTTTTATAGTTTTGTCCATTTTAAGAAAGTTCTTTTTAACACATAAAAAAGGTTTACATTTCAATTTATTTCATTTATGATAGGAGTATGCATTAATATTATAATTTATAGGAGGACATAATATGTCAGAAAAGAGAAAAGGATTTGCAACTCGAAGTATTCATAATGAAACTCATGAAAAAGAGTATGGTGCTTTAACATTTCCTATTTATCAAACTTCAACTATTGTATTTGAAAATGCTGAACAAGGGGGAAGAAGATTTGCTTTAGAAGAAGGCGGATTTATTTACTCTCGTTTAGGAAATCCTTCAACAGCTTATTTACAAGAAAAATTAGCAAACCTTGAAGGTTGTGAAGCTGCTTTAGTATTAAGCAGTGGTATGGGTGCGATTGGAACTGTCTTTATGACAGCTTTAAGTGCTGGTGATCATGTTATTAGTGATAAAGTAATTTATGGATGTACTCATTCGTTATTTGAACATCACTTACCAAGATTTGGCATTGAAGTAACCTTTGTTGATTTAACTAATGATGATGAAGTGAAAGCGGCTTTAAGAGAAAACACAAAATTAATTTATTGTGAAACGCCAGCTAATCCAACTTTAAAAATTATTGATTTAGAAAAAGTTGCTAAATTTGCTAAAGAAAATAATTTATTATCAGTTGTTGATAATACTGTAGCAACACCTTATTTAACAAGACCAAAAGAATTTGGAATTGATGTTATTGTTCATAGTGCAACTAAGTACTTAAATGGACATGGTGATGTTATCGCTGGAGCTATCTGTGGTGATTTAGATTTTGTAATGAAGTGCAATTTAGAAGGTCAAAAAGATATTACTGGTTCAGTAATGTCACCATTTGATGCTTTCTTAATTAATCGTGGTTTAAAAACTTTAGAAGTACGTATGGAAAGACATTCGAAGAGTGCGATGGCTGTTGCTGAATTCTTAGAAGGACATCCAGCTGTTAAAAAAGTATATTATCCAGGATTAGCTTCACATAAAGATCATGATGTGGCTAAAAGACAAATGAACGGCCAATATTCAGGGTTATTAGCTTTTGAATTAAAGGGTGGTTTTGAAGATGCTAAGAAAGTTGCTAATTCAGTAAAAGTCTTTAAGTTAGCGGTATCACTTGGTGATTGTGAATCATTAATTCAACATCCAGCTAGTATGACTCATTCTCCTTATTCACAAGAAGATCGTGAAGCAGCTGGTATTGATGATGGACTATTAAGAGCTTCAATTGGTTTAGAAAATATTGATGATATCATTGAAGATTTAAGAGTTAATTTAGATAAATTAGTATAATAATTAACTATTACAATTATTTATAAAAAGACTTTAACTTTACTTAAAGTCTTTTTTTTATTAAGCAAATGAGTTTTAAAATTAATTTTAAAAAAACAAATATAATTATTAAAAGTATTTAATTATAAGGAATAATAAAATAATATATTTTTAGCTTGAATAATAATTAATATGTATTATAATTGAATTAAGCGCTGAAGGATGATGATAAAATGAATCGTAAAAAAACTTATAATTTAAATATCAAAAAATATACTAGAGAAACGCTGATTGAGGAATTACAAGATAAACTAGCTGATAAATTTAAGGGTTATCAAGTAATTAATAGTAATGAACTGGATAAGATTAATCTTGATGTTATTAATAATGCGACGATTACGGAAATAACATTGGATGCTGACCAGCCTGATTTTCAAGAGAAATTAATTGAAATTTTAGATAAATTACAGAATGTTAGTGCTGAATTAGCAATAGAACCTGATGATATGAATTAAAGGTGAATTTTAATTGATAATATGATAATAGGGGGATGATGTCATGGAAGAGTTTACTAGAGTTGAAGTAGGACGTATTAATACGCCCATTGAGTATCTCGAAAATTTAAGTAAGTATTTTAATAAAGGTGATATTTTTATTAAAAGAGATGATTTAACTGGTCTAGCGATGGGTGGGAATAAAACTAGAAAGTTAGATTATATTATAAAATATGCTCTTGATCATAATTATACAACCTTACTTACTTATGGGGCAGCACAAACTAATCATGGACGATTAAGTATTGCTGGAGCTAATAAATTTGGATTAAAGAGTATCTTAGTAGTAGAAGGTAAAAAACCACCTTTATTAGAAGGTAATTTAGCTTTAGATGTGATGATGGATGGCGAAGTTATTTTTATTGATAATGAAGGTTATAGTGAAGAAGAATATCTTAAACATAAACAAGAAGTTGTTGATAATATTATTTATGAAAGAATCCAACAAAATGAAAAAGTATTAGAAATTCCGATGGGTGGTTCTAATGCTTTAGGGGCCTATGGTTATATGCAATGTATCAAAGAAATTGTTATGGATACAAAGTGGGATGATATTAATTTAGATTATTTAGTATGTGCTTATGGTTCAATGGGGACTTATGCTGGTTTAGTTTTAGGAGCTAAGTATTATAAGACTGATTTTGTGGTTGTAGGGATACCAGTCTTTCCTGAACCTTTTCCGGCCGAAGATTGTGTTAAACTTGCGAATGAATTAGCTCAGGAATTAGATATCGATATTGAGGTTACACTTGATGATTTATTGATTTTAGGAGGCATGAGTAATAATAAATATGCTGGTCCTGCATATGGAGAAACTAATCAAGAAATAAGAGATGCGATGTATTTAATGGCACAAAAAGAAAGTATTATTTTAGATCCAGCTTATACTGGTAAAATGTTCTATGGTTTTACTTCATTAATAAAAGAGAATTATTTTAGTAATAGTAATGTTCTGTTACTACATACGGGAGGTTATCCAGGATTGTTTGTCGATAAACATATTAAAAACATTACTAAAGATCTTGGACATAAAGTTAAACAATTTTAAGTTAAGTTTTTATAAACCAATATCAATGACCCTATTTAGTACTTAATTAAGGCTCTTGATATTGGTTTTATTTTTATTTATTATTGATATAAAGTAAGACTAGCCAAGTTATGAATGCTAAGATTATTAATACGATCATTATTTTATTTTTCATATTTTATGCTCCTTTAAATTTTTAATGGTTCATCTTATTTATTAAGAACTAATGATAAGTGAAATGATAATGATGATGCTTTACAAGCTTAAATGATATGAACCATGATTTATCTTATTTATTATATAATATCTTTACAGTAGTGTTTTAACTTTAATTTCCTAAATTAGGAAATTAATGATAAAAAGATGGTTTTATTTATTATTTAATTATTTTTAAGATAATAATTGTTTTAATTAGAAAATTGTTCAGTATGGATAATTATCTTTTTTAATGAGGTCATGCTATAATATTAAGGGTGATTTAATGCAACAATACATGATAAAGACTAACCAAATTATTAATAATCTTATTGAACTTGATGAAGATGTCTTACACCATATTTTTAAGGTGATGCGAATGAAGATTAATGATGTTATTGAATGTGTTGATTATCAAAAACAAGTTCGTTATGCTTGTTTTATTAATGAAGATAAAATGATTGAAATAAAACATATTGTTGATAGTAATCATGAATTACAACATCAATTAATTTTAGTCTATTCATTGGTTAGTAGTGATAAATTTGAATTAGTTATCCAAAAAGCCTGTGAATTAGGAGTTAGTAAAATGATTCCCTTAATTACTTCAAGAACGCTTGTTAAAATTGATCATAAACTAGATAAGAAGTTAATAAGATGGCAAAAAATAATTAAAGAAGCTTGTGAACAAGCTAAAAGAGATACCATAATGAGTATTACTTTACCCTGTCATATTAATGATTTAATAAATGAACAAAGTTCTTTAAAATTTATTGCTTATGAAGAAACTAATTCACAAAATAAGCTTGATAATTTCTTTATTAATAATCATGATTGTTTATTGGTTATTGGACCAGAAGGTGGTTTTTCTTTAGAAGAAATTACCTTATTTAAAGAAATGGATTTTATTTGTATCAGTTTAGGACAGCGTATTTTAAGAACAGAGACAGCAGCGATTGTTGGTTGTGGAATATTAATGAATATGATGGATTAAAGGTTAGTCTTGACTAGTCTTTTTAATAAGTAGTCTTGATAAAATAAGATGATAATAGTAAATTAAAAGAAAGGTTTTGAAGAATGAGAACTTTTGCGATACAAAACTTAGGTTGTAAAGTTAATGGTTATGAAAGCAATGTCATAGCAAGAATGTTTGAAGCTGATAATTATGTACAAGTTGATTATCATCATAAAGCTGATGTTTATATTATTAATACTTGTACAGTTACTAATATGGGAGATGCTAAATCACGTAAAGCGATTAGACAAGCAGTTAAGAGAAATAAGGAAGCAATCATTGTTGCTTTTGGTTGTTATGCTCAAGTTAGTCCTGATGAAGTTGCTGGTATTGATGGTGTTGATATCATAATAGGTACTAATCAACGTCATTTATTAGTAGATATGGTCAATAACTATGATCATAGTAAACAGAAAATAGTTATTGATGATATTATGAAAGTAAGTGAATTTGAAGAATTTGGGTTTGAATCTTATACCAAAAATACGAGAGCTTTTTTAAAGATTCAAGAAGGTTGTAATAATTTTTGTACATATTGTATTATTCCTTATGCTCGTGGTTTAATGAGATCACGTTCACAGAAGAGTATTATTAATGAAGCTCAAAAATTAGTTGAAGCTGGTTATTATGAGATTGTCTTAACCGGGATTCATACTGGTGGCTATGGGATTGATTTAGAAGATTATAATTTTGATGATTTATTAATAGATATTTTAAACCAGGTTCCTAATTTACAAAGGCTACGAATATCTTCTATTGAAATAAATCAGATTACCGATCGTACTTTAAGGATTATCAAGGATAATCCACGGATTGCTAGACATTTACATATTCCTTTACAAGCTGGTAGTAATGAAGTTTTAAGAGTTATGAAAAGACATTATACTAAAGAGGACTATCTAGTTAAAATTAATGAGATTAGAAAAGTTCTTCCTCAGATCGCCATTAGTACTGATTTAATTATTGGTTTTTGTAATGAAACTGATGAATATTTTCAAGAAGCGATGACCTTTATCAAAGAGTGTCAATTTAGTGATATGCATATCTTCCCTTATTCACCACGAAAAGGGACACCAGCTGCTCAAATGCGTAATATGGTAAGTGATAGTACTAAAAAAGAACGAGTAAAAGAAGCAATGATGATTGCTGAGGCGATGAAATGCGCATATCATCACCAATTTTTCAATAAAGAAGTAAGGGTTTTAGTTGAAGATTATGATATAATTACCAAAATGTATTATGGTCATAGCAGTAACTATTTAAAGGTTTTCATTAAGGATAAAGTTAATATTAATGAGTTTTATCAGGTTTTAATTGATGATATAAATAATAATATAACTGGTATTATCATAAAGTAGTTTAATTAAAAAGGGATGAGGTCTTAGTCATGAAAGTTAAAGATTTAATTGCAATTAATAGTGATGTCGAAGTAAGTTATTTAAGTGAGGATAGTAATGATATTAAAGCTAATACCATGTTTTTTTGTATCAAAGGTGTTAAGTTTGATGCTCATCAAGTCGTTGAAGAAGTAATTAAAAAAGGAGCAATAGTTATTGTTCATACTGATGAGTTACCAGTATATCATAGTAATATTATCTATTATAAAGTTGCTGATATGTTGGCTACTTTAGCACTTGTTAGTGCTAAGTATTATGGTAATCCAAGTCATCATTTAAATTTAATTGGTATAACAGGAACTAATGGTAAGACAACGGTGGCTTGGTTATTAAAAGAATTATTTAATAAATTAAGCACTGGTGGTTATATTGGAACCATTGATATTGAGTATAATAATCAAGTGTTTATTAATTATTTTACGACTCCTAAAGCTATTGAATTAAATTATCATTTAAGAGAAATGGTTAATCAAAATGTTAAATACTGTGCTTTAGAAGTATCGAGTCATGCCTTAAGTTTAAAGAGGTCATATGGCTTATTATTTAAGTATGCGATCATGACTAATTTAACTTTTGAACATATTAATTTTCATGGTAGTATGGAAGAGTATCATGATGCTAAAAAAATATTATTTGAAAATGTTAATGATGATACATGGGTGATCTTAAATAAAGATGATCGTACTTATGAAGATTATCGAAAACATAGTAAGGGAAAAGTATTGTCATATGGTATTAATAATGATGCTGATATTATGGCTAAAGATATTGTTTTAGAAAAACATCAAACTAGTTTTACTTTAAAAATATTTGAACATGAATATCATATTACCACTAATTTAGTTGCTTTATTTAATGTTTATAATTTTCTATGTGTTTTAAGTGTTCTCTATTTGGAAGGTTATGATTTAGATGAAATTAAATATTTATTCACCTCGTTAGAATATCCTAAAGGACGAATGGAAAGTATTGATGAAAAGCAGAATTTTGATGTAATCGTTGATTATGCTCATACTCCAGATGGCTTAGAAAAAGTATGTCAATATGCTAAGGCAATTAGTAAAGGGGAAATCATTGCTTTATTTGGCAGTGCTGGTGGTGATCGTGATCGTGAAAAAAGACCGGTTATTGGTCAGATTGCTTCCCAATATTGTGATAAGATTATTTTAACAACTGATGATCCTCGTACAGAAAAGGTTAGTGATATCAATGCGATGATTAAACAAGGGATAAGTATTGATAATGTCATTGAAATTGAAGATCGTGAAGAAGCTATTAGATATGCCTTAAAAGAGGCTCCACCTCATAGTATGGTCTTAATATTAGGTAAGGGTGATGATCGCTATAATGCGGCAGCTAGTGGTTATTTAGAGTATGAGGGTGATATTGGGATTACTAGAAGATTATTAAAGGAGTTATATGATGGAAATAAATAGAATGATTGATCATACTAATTTAAAAAGTGATGCGACTCAAGAAGATATCATCACTTTAATTAATGTTGCTAAAAAGTATCATTTTAAAACGGTGTGTCTTAATCCGATGTGGGTAAAATTAGCTTCAAGTATGTTAGAGAATAGTGATGTCGGGGTGTGTACAGTTATTGGCTTTCCTTTAGGGGCTAATACGAGTATAACCAAAGGTTTAGAAGCTCAAGAAGCAGTTGCTAGTGGTGCTACTGAGATTGATATGGTCATGAATATTGGTGCACTGAAAAGTAAAGATTATGATTATGTCTTACAAGATATTAAAGAAGTTGTTGAAGCAAGTAAACCGGCTCTTGTCAAAGTTATAATTGAAACATGTTTATTGAGTAAAGAAGAAATTATCAAAGCTAGTGAATTAGTCATGGCAGCACAAGCTCAATATGTAAAAACGAGTACTGGTTTTAGTCATGGAGGAGCATTGGTAGAAGATGTTCAATTAATTAAGAGTATTGTTCAAGAACAATGTTTAATTAAAGCTAGTGGTGGTATCAAAGATTATGATCAAATGATGGACTTAATTAAGGCTGGAGCTAGTCGTATAGGGACAAGTAATGGGGTTGCGTTAATAGAAAATAAATAAAAATATATTAATGAGTTAATAAAGTATATTTTATTAAATTTTAATGATTTTTTTTAATAAATCTATATACAAGCAAAAATTATTGTAGTATAGTTAGTATATCAAAGAAATTTTAATAAATAAGTATAATCTTATTATTTATTAAAGGTTCAATAAATTTAAACAAATATTAATGAGGAGATGCCAATTATGCCAAAAGTACTAATATATCTTAATGATAAAAACTTAGAAAGAGTGAACAAACTTGCCATTGAACAATTTGATGGAAACCGTTCACGTTGTGTTTCTGAATTAGCTACTTATGTAGAAAAATTAGAACAAGATATTAAAGATATCAAAGCTGAATTAATGGAATTAAGAAAATAAGGCACATGCCTTATTTTTTACTTTTTATGCGTTTTTTTTAGCCTCTTAGGTTAAGAGGCTATTAATAATTAATAATTGTTTTATAATAGTTATGAGGTGGTAAGATGAGGGTCCTTTTAGACATTGATAAAGACATTGAAGAAGATGTTATTATTATAAAAGCTAGAACTTATAATAAAGAAATTGAAAAATATTATCAACTATTATGTCATACAAAAAATAATAATAATAACCTGGTTTTATATCAAAACAAAAAAGAATACCTGATTGATTACCAAGATATCATTTTCTTTGAAACAGATGAAGATGGTATTTATGCTCATACCATTAAAGAGGCTTATTTATGTAAGCTTAAACTATATGAATTAGAACATATTTTGCCTTTCTCTTTTCAAAGAATTTCAAAATCAGCTATTGTTAATATTGATCATATTTATTCAATTGAACGTAATTTTAGTTCATCTTCATTAATAAAGTTTTATGATTCTAATAAAGAGGTCTATGTTTCAAGAAAATATTATAAGATCTTTAAAGAAAAAATGATTAGACAAAAACTAGCACTTAAAAATGATATATAATAAAAATAAAACAAAGACTATTTATCAAGACTTTGTTTTTTTGAAAAACATTTTACCAGTAAGGATTTAATCTTTTATAAACTTCTTTTCACAGTCTCCTTCAACAATGTAAATATTATTCTTATTCATGCTTTTTAAGTTCCATTTCCCATATTTCATTATATGAAGGATAGGTATTAAAATAATCGTTTTTTATATAAGTGTTCAAGTTACGATCATTCTTTTTAAATATTAAACTAGGATTGATTAGGTTAATATAGTCATCTCTTTTAAATAAAGCAATAGCATGAATAGGAATGTTTAAGTCAAGGACTGATTCACTATGAGTCGTTATAAAAAGTTGTTGAGTATTTTCCGTAATTTCAGCAAGCTTTATAATTATGGCATTTTCTAGTTCAGCATGCATATTACACATTTTTTCATCTAAGTATTTTATTTTAGTTTGTTTATAATTAGCAAGTAAATCAGCCAGATAAATGGCTTGAATTGTTCCTGATGATAATCTTTCACTATTAGCTTTAGAAATATTACCATCTTCAATTAATATTGAATCACCATTCTTAAAATTAATCCGATAATCATTAAACTCATTATCTTTATAAGATAAAGATATATCTTTTACAGAATTATCGATAGAACATAGAACTTTATTTAATAATTCTTTGTTTAAGGAAATATTGGTATCATTATTTTTTAAATATTTAGATGTTCGATAATTAAAAGAGATGTTATCATCCATTAATTTTTGAATTGTCATATCAGATTCTATTTTGTTTTTAATAATTTCTGATTTAAATTCATTATTATAAAAAGTACTTGCCATTTCAAAACCTTTTTCAAGACTTAACTTATTATTTAGTTTTCTCTTATTATCATTCTTTAATATTGTGACTAGTTTGATAGTTTCTTTAGCAGTAGATAAATTTAAATCATTATCATTATTGATTTTAAGTTGATACATGCCAAAGTACTTATCAAGATAAAACTCGATTTCGATAATTGATTCTGTTGTTTTATCATTAATTATTTTTTCTAGAAAAAGGGTATTTCCATAGAGAAGATTTTGAATATTATTTAATAAAGTACCAAAAGTTGTTTTACCAGAAGCATTACTTCCGATAATAATATTTACTTTCTTGTACTTTAAAGACTTCCCATAAGGATAGATGCCATCAAAGATATTATCTTTATTATGACCAGATAATAAACGGGGAAAAGTTAGATCATATTCAAAATCTTTAAATAAATAGAAATTGTCTATTTTTATTTTTGTGAAAATCATTTTGATCACCTCTGTAATTATTATAGCATTATAATACTATAAGTTCCAACATTTGGAAGTTAATAATTATAAATATCGCATTATTTAATGTTTTTATGTGACTAAAAAACTATCCTGATTAAGGATAGTAATATTTTCAATATTTTAATTTCTTATTGAATAGATTATTCCACAAACAATCATAATCATTAATAAGAGTACGATCGTGGTAATATAATAGATTCGATTTATTTTAGGATTTAGCGAAGCAAATGTCTCATAAATTTTAGTTTCGGCTTGAAATTTCTTTTGATTACGATAATTCTCTCGATCTTTATCGGTTATTTGGTCAATCTGCATAGTATATGATAATTTTTCTTGTTCTAATGAGATATTCGTAATTTGATGATTAGATGGTTCATTAACTATCGTAATGCGATTTTTTAAGATATTACTACTTTTAGTAAGATTAGTCTCACAAGTAGGTCCATAGCTTGGTTCATCATCAATAGTAGTATTCTTAACTTTATTGATGATAGCTGATTTAGTGGCTTCACGATCAGTCTTAATTTTTTCTAATTTAGATTTATATTCTTCAGAATTAATTCGATAAAAATGATCTTTTAATTGTTGTGATTCTTTTATTTTTGCTAAGTTAATATTAGTTTTATTATTATCCATGATAAGCTCCTATCATTCAATATCATCTAAGTATTGAGGTTTTTTAACTTTAAATGATTCATTATTTAATTTATTAATACCTAAACAACCACTAGCTAGTAGCAATAAATCAATGACATCTTGATTTGATTTTAAGATGAATTGTTTATTATTATAACTAAGATTTAAAGATAATGCATCAATTATTAATGAAATATCATCATCTTTGATATTATCACTAAGAATTTCATTGATAAAATGATCGATATTATCATAATAATTATAAATCATTTTTGCATTACTTTTATTAATAATCTCACCATCACTAATGAGATGATTATTTTTATAAATTAATTCACTAGCATGATACAAATAATAATCTTCTAAATTAAAATATTTTTGATAGTTATCTTTATTAATAATAAAACAATCATTTTCATAATAGATAAAACTTAATTGAGCAAGATCTAGTTTAAAAGTAGGATAATTATTAATTTTTAAACCTTCCTTAGTCATTGCTAATTGATAGTTATGTTTTTCAATAATAAAATTAGCATTCTCTAATTTAAGGGGACTTTTAAGTTTAAACCATAATAAAAGATCTTGTTTTTCAATAGTTACTTTTATTAATAAGTAATTAAAAGATAGTAGTTTATCTTCTAATAAATTAATATCGGCTTGATAGGCACTAACTTTTTCGAGATTGATACGAATGTTATTATCAACGCTAATAGAAAATTCCTGGTCAAGAACATGATTTTGATAGATTATTACTTCTTCTTGATTAAAATTTTCAATCAGATAATTCTTAATTATTTGATAAAAGTTACTTAGACTCTTAGTTTTATCAAGATTATTTAATGAGACAATACTATTCTCAGGAAAATAGTATTCTTGATTTTCTTTTAAATATTTTACTTTCTTACAAGCATAGTATTCTATTTCGGTAGGTTCTTTTTTTAATAAATCAATTATTTTCATTTTTTCATCCTTTATTTGGTTTTATATTCAGCATCAAAGACATTGTCATCACTGGCTTTATGTTGCGGTTTTTCTTGTTTATTGTTTCTTTCATAATAACTATTTTCATTACTAGTATGGCTATTAAAATAACTTGATTGACTCGTATGGTTATTTTGGGGACTTACATTCAATAAAAATAAGATTACTAAATCGATTATAACATAGATAATGGCCAACATTGAGCCATTAAGAGTCGCCATATGGAGTAAGAAAAGAATGATGGGGAAGTAAGCAAAATTAGTAATTTTAAAATTAATAAAAAGAGTATAACTAGTTAAAAGTAAAGTAGTAAAGAAGAAACCGATAACATCAATATTATAAATTCCTAATTCATTAAAAGTTACAATTCTTAAAACAATATTACTAAAAATAATAAGCCATGAAAATAAACATGATCCTAAGCTTAAATAAAAAGCTATTTTTTTATTATTAAAACTAAGCATAGCTCCAACTCCTCACTAGTCATATCTTACCATAACTAAGTAATAAAAGTATGTAAATTAAATGGATATTTTAACATAACCACTTCCTTAGTAATTTTAAAATATCTAAGCAATAATTATATCATATAATAAGTGATTTAATAAAAATATATTTTTAGTTATAATAAACTACTTGATTATAGTTTATTATAATAAGACTATTTTGTTTATAATAAGAAGAATTTTAAGATAATATTAATAATTGTATTATTTAACGATTAGTTTATGAAGACTATGAATATTATGAATTTTAAATAATAAATACATAACTTCTATTATTGAATATTACAATTTTGTCATCTTAAACAAATAATGTTGACATATAGTTTTTTTATGTTAAATTATCAGTAGTAATGTTT
>JAITPW010000087.1 GCA_031289255.1 Bacilli bacterium | reverse complement strand
CCATTACTACTCTTACTTGCTCTAATGACATAATTATAATAAGTATTATTCTTTACATTACTAATATTATAATAATTACCACCATTACCTTTTCTAATAGCTACTTGATAATATTTCTTTGTTTTATAATTATACTGATAAACAACATAAGATTTAGCCCCTTTAACTTTATTCCAAGTTAAAAATAAATTCTTACCATTATTAACTGGTCTTAAAGATAAACCAGAAACATCTTTAGTAGTAGCTGAAGGAATAATTATCGCATTAGGAGCCGTGATTTTATTATTAATATTTTTAATGCTTACATCATATCCAAAAGAGAAAATTCTTTGATGATTATCCTTATTATTATTTTCAACAATAATATCTAATAACCCACTACTACCCTTTAATAATAAATTGCTATTATTATTACTAATGTTTAATATATTCTTATTAATACCAGAAAAATAGTAATATTCACTATCAAAACCAACTTCTATTCCATAAGAACAATTGTTACAAATTAATTTATTATTTTTATTAGTAATTTCCATAATTGTTGCTTTATCTGTTTTTAATGATACTGAGATCTTGTTTTTATTATCCCCAATAAGCCTTAAATTAGCACCTTTTTCATTAGTTGATTCATATTTAAAACTATCACTACCATTGACTTCATACATATAATATAAAACACCAGTTCCATAAAAAGTTTTTTTTAAAATCTTCATATTCCCACTAGTATTTCCTTTTCCATCAAAAGCCAATGTTTCGTTTTCTGCATTAGTAATCGTCGCTTTTATATTAGCTTGGCTTATAATAGTAACATTTCCTTTTGAACTTGCTGATATATGAAAAGCATTAACATTTATTAATACTATAACAATAAATACCAGTATAAATTTTTTAAATTTTTTTTTGTTTTTCATTTTAATTCCCCCTAATCGATATCAATATGCTTATATATGTTAAAATCAGTTAGCATTTCAAAATCTCTAATTCCCTTATAATTAGAAATTGTAATTGTATTGTAATCTTTATTTACATAAATATAATTGTTTTTACTTGGATAAGACGGATCATAAATAGATAATATAAATGAGCCTTCTTTATTCTTTCCATAATATTTCTTCACCAAGATTTCATGTCCTCCTAAATTAGTACACTTACTATCTAAACAAATAGAAATACCTAATTCTTGAACAATATTTTTTTTAGCATTATCAACTAAACTAATTAATCCTTTCTTATATAATTTCTTGTCACTATAATAATAGAACTTATTTTCATTCGTAAAGTTTCTAATATGAATTTGTGAAGCATGGTAATAGTTAATAACATCTTCAAGCTTTGAATTATTTATTGGTAGTCCAACTTTATTAATATATTAGCCTTTCTTCATATTTTCTTCCTCCACAAAAATATTCTTCATCATTAAATATTCATCACAAATAAATTATAATTTAAAAAATATTGTATGTAAATGAAAATTAATTAAATAATAATAATTTTTTATATTTAAATATACATTGTAATATACAACTTTAAACTATAAATTGTTGTCTTTATCTATAAAAATAGAGATATCTAACAACATAAATCTCTACTTGCTTATTATTTTACAACAACCATAATACTTAGTGAATATTATTATATTAAATTACTAATTGTTCATCCATAATAAAAAAAGTAATTTATTCTAAATTAAATAATTACTCAATTTATCTTTAAATTACTTTTTTATTAAGATATTTATTTTAAGAAATCCGCAACATTTTCTGATGTTACTAACACTAAATCAACAGGAATAGTCTTTTCAATAGCTTCACCTTTAATTAATTTAGCCGCATTTTCCATTCCCAATGCTCCAATTTTATCAGGTTGTTGGATAACTGTTGCATCTAATTTACCATCTTTGATTGCTTGTAAAGCATCATCAGTACCATCAAATCCAACTGTAATTACTTCTTTATCAGAAATAGCTTGTAATGCTCCCATAATCATTTCATCATTTTGAGCAAATACCCCTTTAAAACCTGGATTAGCTTGAGCTAAATTTTCCATAACACTTAATCCTTGAGCACGATCAAAATTTGCAGTTTGTTTGGCAACGATATCTAATTTACCTTTAACTGCATCATCAAATCCTTGTCCACGATCGATTGCAGCACTAGCACCAGGTATTCCTTGCAATTCAATAACTTTATCATTAGCTTTTAGTTTTGATACCATATACTCAGCTGCCATTTTCCCGCCAGCAACATTATCACTAGCAATATGAGTATCGACACTCACACCTTCAGCGGTACGGTCTAAAGTAATAACTTTAATACCTTTAGCTTGAGCAGCTTTAATTGAAGGAGCAATCGCTTTTGAATCGACTGGATTAACTAATAATACTTTAATATCTTTATTAATTAATGCTTCAATATCACTAACTTGTTTAGCTGCATCATCTTTAGCATCTAATACTTCTAAAGTTAAATTAACTTCTTTAGCTTTAGCATCAGCGGCATCTTTCATACTCACAAAGAAAGGATTATTTAAAGTCGAAATTGAGAAGCCAACTTTACCTTCTGATTCCTTACTTTCATTTCCTCCACAACCACTTAAACCAACTATTAAAAATAGTCCTAAACATAATGTAATAATTTTCTTTTTCATAATAATTAAATTCCTTTCATTAATTTTTATTCTTTTTTTAATTGATCAATTAATACTGCGAATAATATCACCGCTCCTTTCACAATGTTCTGATAATCTGATGGAATTCCTAATAAATTTAAACCATTACTTAAAATTCCAATTATTAATACCCCAATGAAGGTTGCCACAATACTACCTTTTCCACCAGATAAAGTTGTCCCACCAATTACAACTGCCGCAATAGCATCTAATTCATAACCATTCCCTGCCATTGGTGAAGCACTTCCTAATCGTGAAGAAAGAATTATTCCTGCTAACGCTGAAGTTAACCCGATTAAACCATAAATAATAATCTTGGTTTGATCGGTTTTAATTCCTGATAGTCTGGCTACTTCTTCATTACCACCAATACTATAAACCTTTTTTCCAAAAGGTAAATACATCAAAATAAACCAAAAAATGATAAATACTAATACTAAGATAATAACTGGTATTGGTATTCCTAAAACAAAGCCTTGTCCAATATGGAGATAATCTAAATGAGAACTAAGAACTGAAACTGGCATACTATGAGAAATAACAAGGGTTAACCCTTTAATAATCGAAACGGTTGCTAAAGTAACGATAAAAGGCTGTAGTTTAGCTTTCGCAATAAAGATACCATTAAGAACTCCTAAACATGTTCCAACTAATAAACCGAGAATAATTGCTAGAATAGTTGGTATACCACTATTTAAAATCAATACTGTACTCATTGAACTAAATCCTAAAATAGCTCCAACTGATAAATCAATACCACCTGTTAAGATAACATAAGTCATACCCGCTGCTATTAAACCATTAATTGATATTTGTCTTAAAACTAGTAATAAGTTATCTTTAGTTAGAAAGTCCTTACTTAAAAAAGATAAAGTAATAAATAAAATAATAAAAGCAATAAATACTGTATACTTACTAAAATCTATTTTTTTCATTAATTTTTTCCTCCCGTTGCTAGATTCATAATATGTTCTTGGGTTGCTTCTTCTTTATTAAGAATACCCATTAACTCGCCTTCATTCATAATACAAATACGATCAGACATTCCCATAACCTCTGGTAATTCACTGCTTACTAAGATGATCGCCAAATCATGTTCTTCACATAGTTCTTTTATGATCATATATATTTCTTGTTTAGCACCAACATCAACACCACGGGTCGGTTCATCCATAATTAATATTCTTGGTTCAATATTCAACCACTTCGCAATAACAACTTTCTGTTGATTACCACCACTCATCTTCTTTAAGAGATGATTTAGACTGGAACATTTAATATTAAGTTTCTCAATAAAGTTATGGCTTAATTTTGTCTGTTTACTCTTCATCAAAATATTATTACTAGTAACAGAAGCTAAATTAGTTAAGATGATATTATCTCTAACATTAAACTCCGTAATAATCCCTTGAGCTTTACGATCTTCAGTAATAAAAGCAATATTATTATTAATACTATTGCTAATATTATTAGTTAATTTCTCCCCGTTAAGTAATATTTCACCACTATCATAAGGAACGCTGCCAAAGATGCCATGCATTACTTCGGTTCTTCCTGAACCCATTAATCCCGCAAAGCCAAGAATTTCTCCTTTATGTAACTGAAAACTAATATTATGATACTGTTTCTTTTTACTTAAATCCTTAACCTCAAGAATAACATCATTACTACAATAGTTTTTCTTAGGATAAATATCATGGATTTCACGACCAACCATCATTTTAATTAATTCTTCTTTATTAGTATCCCTTATTGATTTTGTCGCAATAAATTTACCATCTCGTAAAACACTTATCTCTTGAGCTAAGGCAAATATTTCTTCCATCCGATGCGAGATATAAATAATAGTACGCCCTTCTTCTTTTAAATCATTAATAATTTTAAATAATAAGTTCGTTTCTTTATCACTTAAAGCTGCTGTTGGTTCATCCATAATAATTAATTTAGCATCTTCTTTTAAAGCTTTAGCAATCTCCATAATTTGTTGTTGACCAACAGAATAATGACCAGCTTTTTTAGTAACATCAATATTAAGACCTAACTTTTCTAATAGGGCTTCACTTTCCTTAATCATAACCTTTTTATTTAAGAATATCCCCTTCTTTATTTCTTTATTCAAAAAAATATTATCGACGACACTCATATTAGGTAAAATATTTAATTCTTGATAAATAAAGATTATTCCATCTTTTTCAGCATCTTGGGGATGAGCATACTTCTTAACACTACCATCAATCTTAATAAGACCTTCATCAGCTTGATATACACCAGTTAATATTTTCATTAATGTTGATTTCCCTGCTCCATTTTCACCCATTAAAGCATGGACTCCTCCATTAATAACCATATTAATATTATCTAAGACTTTAACACCATTAAAAGTCTTATTAATATTCACAAATTCTATTTTCATTAAAAAATCACACCACTTTGTAGAATAATATTCGCATAAGGTGTTGCTTCTCCCGTTCTAATAATTAATTTAACATCATTAGAAATATCTTTAAAATCTTCATGAGTAATATAATTTCGTTTTTCCATACTAAAAAGTTCTTGAATTTGAGCATCTAATAAAGGATTATCATAACTTATCTCATAAGCTAAGTATATTCGTTCAATAATCATCTCTTTATTAATAAGTTGTAATGCTTCCATAAAAGAAGGTTTACCTATTTCTAAAGTTAAATCAACAACCTTAACATCACTAGGTATCGGTAAGCCACAATCAGCTATACAAATCAAATCAGTATGTCCTAGTTTGCCTAAAACATCGTTAATATCACG
>JAITPW010000072.1 GCA_031289255.1 Bacilli bacterium | reverse complement strand
AGAATAATCCAAATAATCATGCCCTCACCTAATAAACTTAATACCGAAAAGAAACCATCACTAATGATATTATGATTTTGGCTCAAGAAAATACTAATCTTATCATCAATACTCATACTTTATCCTCCTTTTTTATTACTAAATAAACAATGGCGATACTTAATAATAATCCGCCACCGATTAACTGTAATGTTATCGGGGTATGATAAATAATAACATCAAAACAAGAAGCTAAAACACCCTGGGAAGCAATGATAATCCCAATCAAAATCTCTTTAATATTTTTAGCAACTACCGCTTGAATAATATAACATACTCCTGAACATATCACACTTAAGAAAAGAATGCTTGATATACTAAGTAAATCATCAATCTTATCAAAATTAAAACCACTAATTAAAGATAAACCCATTCCAACAATACCGATAACTCCACATTCCATAAAAGCAACCGTATAAGGATTATTATTTTGCGAATATTTATTTACTAAGACAATCTGCAAAGCAAAACCAACAGCTGATATTAAAGCAAAACCATCCCCAATATTAATATCTTTAAAATTAGCTGGATTATAAGATAATATCACAATTCCCACAACCGCAATAACTAAACCAATAATATTACTTCTTGTAATCTTACTCTTACTAATAAAATAAGCCAGAAAAGGTACTAAGACCATTGAAACGTTTGCTAAAAAAGCTGATTTAGATACCGTTGTATACATAAAAGATAAGTTTTGAAAAAACATTGCTAATAATAAACATAAACCTAAAATAATGCCTGCTTTAAAATCATCTTGCGAACTCTTAAATATTTGTTTATGAGTAATGATAAAAATAACAATTGCTCCCAAAGCAAAGCGATAAAATAATAAATTTTCACTACTAATACTTCTCATTAAATAAGCTCCAGGAATAAAACTAAACGACCAAAAAATATTAGCCATAAAAAGGAAAAGAATTGCTTTTGATTGTTTCATATCATTACTCCTTTAAAAATCAATATTATCATTATTCTAACATTTACAACCTCTAACATAAACCCTAACTTAAAATAAATAAGCTAATTATGTTCAAAATATTAACATTGATGTATTTTTATAAAATAATATTATATTTAGTGTTATAATATTAAATAGAAAAGGAGATTGATATTATGATAAAGAAAATTAATTACAATGAATTAGGAAGAAACTCACAACCGGCCTGGTTGAATTCGCATTTCCATTTTAGTTTTGCGGAATATTATAACCCGAATAATATGAACTTTGGAGCTTTACGAGTTATCAACGATGATATTGTTCAACCGCGCAATGGTTTTGGTACTCATCCTCACCGTGACATGGAAATAGTAAGTTATGTTATTGATGGTGAGCTAACTCATGCTGATAGCATGGGTAATGAAAGTACTTTAACTCGTGGCCAAATTCAATATATGAGTGCTGGAACCGGAGTCTTACATAGTGAATATAATAAAACCGATCAACTGCTACGTTTTCTACAAATTTGGATTATGCCTGATGCTGCTGATTATCGCCCCAACTATGGTGATATGAAGTTTAATAAAAGTGATCGCCAAGATCAACTACTACATGCTGTCTCTAATATTGAAGGTAATGCCCCAATTAAGATTCATCAAGACATTGATTTATACGTTAGTGAAACAAAGAAAGAATTATCATTAAATATTGAACAAAACAAACAAGCCTATTTAGTTTTAATTGAAGGAAAAGCCCTTATCAATGGTATTGAAGTAAATCATGGTGATGCTTTAGAAATCATTGAAGAAGATATTACTATCAAACCAGAAGATTATGCTCATTTCTTAATAATTAAAATGACTAAAGAATAATAAGATGAAAATAATCTCAGTAAAGAAAGCATAAAGCTTTCTTTTTTTTTGCAATTATAAAAAATAATTATCTAGGAATAATATAATTAAAAAAATAAGTCCTTTATCTAATATCTATTTTCTTATAAAAATAAACTAAAATATTAAATTATAATGATTTATAATAAGAATTATTTAAAAAATTACAAACTGCTCATTAATCCTGAAATTTAGTAAATATGGTAGTTTTTAAAATTAAAAACTTAAATCTATATACATTTAATCATTATAGTAATCATAAATAAATAATATTATTAAAAATAAATAAAATAATTCTTTTAATTAGCATAAAATAATTATATAATAAAGAAAATAAATCAAGGAGGTCTACCATGAAAGACTATTCAAAAACAGGGACAATGACAAAATGTATTAGAGGAGGTCATAAAGACAATGATGCTTATGGCTCACTACATACACCAGTCTATTTAACATCAAATTATGCATTACCAACTGATGGAACACCAGTAGATTGGAGTGGCGTTTACACCAACATATATGCTCGTAACGGTAATCCCAATCAATTCCAATTACAAGATAAATTAGCATTACTAGAAGAAACGGAAGATTGCGTTGTACTAGCAAGTGGTGTGGCAGCTTTAAGTGCCATCTTTACAACATTCTTAAAAGAAGGCGATCATTGTGTTTTCTCGAAAGTATGTTATAGTGCAGTAACAATTTTATTTAATGAATTATTACCTACTAAAGGAATCGCTGCTAACTATGTTGATACAACAAAATTAGAAGACATTGAAAAAGCTATTAAACCAAATACAAAATTAATTCATATTGAAACACCAGGTAATCCAACAACAGGAATTACTGATATTGCAGCTGTTTGTAAATTAGCTCATGAAAAAGGAATTTTAGTATCAGTTGACAGTACCTTTGCTTCACCATTCTGCCAAAAACCAGCTAAATTAGGAGCTGACTTAGTTATGCATTCAATGACTAAATATATTAATGGTCATGGTGATGCTCTAGGTGGTTGTATCTGTGGTCCAAGACCATTAATCGAAAAAATGAAATTAGAAGCTATGGTTAACTATGGTGGTATCTTATCACCATTTAATGCTTGGTTAATTAATCGTGGATTAAATACATTACCGCTACGTGTTAAACAACACAGTGAAAATGCTCAAAAAGTTGCTGAATTTTTAGAAGCAAGTCCAGCTGTGCGTTTTGTATGGTATCCAGGTTTAAAATCACATCCACAACATGAATTAGCAGTTAAACAAATGGAAAATGGTTTCTCAGGAATGTTAAGCTTTGATGTTAATGGACCAGAAGCTAAGAAATTAGAATTAATGGATAACTTAGAAATGATTACTCATGCGGTTTCTTTAGGTGATGGTGAGACATTAATCGTTCACTATGAAGAAGGAAATCCAAAAATGAAATATTATCCTGAAGTATATCAAGAAGGATTCTATCGTTTCTCAGTTGGAACAGAAGATGCTGAAGATATTATTGGTGATCTTCAACAAGCATTTGAAAAAACTGGATTATTATAAAAATAATTAAGCACTTTTTTAAGTAACATCATTTGATGTTACTTTTTTTATTTTGATAAACTATCTTAAAATTAAATAAAAAAAATAGTAATAAATTTAATTAAAACTATTTTTAAAATATTAATAACTAATTATCTAAATCAACATTATGAAATACTTCTTGGACATCATCAAGATCTTCTAACGTATCAATAATCTTAGTAAATTTCTCTAAATCATTACCTGTTAAAGTAATACTATCATTTGGTAACATTGAAATCTCCGCAACTTTAAACTCATCAATATCTAGAGATTGTAAAGCTTCTTTTATTTTCGCAAAATCATCACTACTACCATAGATCATTAAAATATCATCATTTACTTCGATATCGCTAACATCAGCATCATAGGCAATCATCGCCTCAAGGACAGTTTCTTCATCTAAATTATCAATACCAAAGACACTAGATGATGTAAACATAAAACTAACTGAACCAGATACGCCTAAATTACCTCCTGCTTTAGTAAATGCTGAACGAACTTCAGCAACCGTTCGATTAACATTATCAGTTAAAGTATCGACTATGATAGCACTACCACTTGGTCCATAACCTTCATATCTAATATTATCATACGATTCATCTACTCCTGATTTAGCTTTAGCAAGTGCTCGATCGATGATATCTTTAGTAACGTTATAAGTTTTAGCTTTATCTAAAACGGCCTTCAATACTAAATTACCTTCAGGATCAGGATTGGATTTAGCTGCCATATATATTTCTTTACCAAACTTAGCATAAATCTTCGATTTGTTTGCATCCTTTGCTGCTTTTGCATATTTTATGTTATTCCACTTTCTGCCCACATCTATCACCTTTACTTTTTATTTTAACTAGTATATTATATATCATATGAAGAAAAAATAAAAGAGGTGTTAAAATGATTAGACAAACAATCTTAGTGGTTGAAGACGAAGCTCGTTTACGAGAAGTAATCATAAATAATTTAAAGGAAAAATATAATATCTTTGAAGCTCAGGATGGCCTAGAAGCATTGCAGATCTTCGATGAAGAACATATTGATTTAGTAATATCAGATATTATGATGCCTAAAATGGATGGATGGGAATTATTAAGTAAAATAAGAGAACGTTCGATTGTTCCTTATATTATCTTATCAGCATTAGATGATGAAGTATCGCAGATAAGAGGTTATGATTTAACAGTCGATGATTATATTACTAAACCCTTTTCACCAAGTATCTTAGTTAAAAAAGTAGATGCTATTTTTCGAAGAGATTCAATGGATTTTGAACAAAAAGGGATTATTAAAGTTGGTGATTTAGAAATTAATACTTCAGCCAAATCGGTTTTTGTTGAAGGTGAAGAAACCCACCTTATGCCTAAAGAATATGATTTATTATATTTCTTTATTCATAATCAAGATCAAGCTTTAAGCCGTGATTATATTTTAAACTCAATATGGGGAATGGAATATATTGGTGATGAAAGAGTTGTGGACACTCATATTAAGAAATTACGTAAGAAAATGGGAATGGCAGCTGGTTATTTAAAAACCGTTTTTGGAACAGGCTATAAGTTTCAAATAGAATCTTCAGAATCAGCTGAAGAAAATAATCTAAATAATAGACTTGAAAAAAATAAATGAAAATTCATACACGGTTTTTTATAACTTTCTTTTGTTTTGCATTATTCTTTTCATTATCATCTTATCTAGCTCAAGAATCACTATTTAAACATAGTCAAGGACTAGAAAATACCAGAATTAACAATGATGTTAATAGTATTAAAAAACTGATAGCTGAGAATCGCTCACTAGCAAAATATCTCAATGAAAATGATGTAAAATTAAGTTATATTTATGAAAATAATAATGAATTAATTATTAATAATTATAATGATTTAGATAATGAAGTTACTAAAAACATCTTAAATCAATATATCAACAAAGAGGATATTAAAAGTTCTTGTCAACTTATTAAAACTTTAAATAATCAAGTTAAACAAGAAAAACCTCATGCTATGGATGCTAATTATATCATTCAATCTTTTTGTTATAATGAGAAGATTTATTTTGTAACATCTCATTATACAGAATATGATTCAGCTGTAGCTTTATTGCGTCAATCATATTTATTAATTATTTTAGGAACCGTTATTATTTCAGGAATATTATCATATATATTGGCACGTTATATTTCAACACCGATTACCCAAATTAATTTTATGACTAAAAAATTAAGTAACTTAGATTTTTCCCAGAAATTAAGTATTGCTGGAAATGATGAAATTGCTGAACTTGCTACAAATATTAATATTCTTTCCGATAAACTAAAGCATTCAATCGATAAATTAAAAGAAAGTATTATTAAAGAAAAAGAAGCTAGCGATCATCAAATTCAATTATTTGCGAGTATGTCACATGAACTAAAGACTCCTATTACTATTTTAATTGGTATCCTCGATGGTATAAAAAATGAAGTCGGTCCTTATAAAGAACCTTTAAACTATATCGATGATATGCTTGATGAAGCTGAAAATATGCAAAATATTGTCATGAATTTACTAAACTATGCTAAATTCTCGATGCAAGATATGCAGATAAAACTAAAACCTCATGATTTAGAGGATATTATTTGTGAAAATGTTAATCGTTTAAATTATCTTATTGAAGAAAAACAAATTAACTTAGAAACTAATATCATTGATGATACAGTTATGGTTGAAACGACTAGTATTAATTTAGTTTTAAAAAATATCTTAGAAAATGCTATTTACTACACAACTAAACATTCTAAAGTTGAAATATTTACGTCATCTTTTTCCGATTATGTTTTAATTCAAATATATAATCATGGTACTAACATCGATAGTGAAAGTTTAACTCATATTTTTGATCCTTTCTATCGAGCTGAGCAATCACGATTATCATATAAACATGGAACAGGTTTAGGTCTGACTATTGTTAAACAAATCCTTAACAAATACAGTTCTAATTTCTCAATCTATAATATTAATAGTGAAGATGAAATTGCCGTTTGTTTTGAATTTACCTTAAAAAAATATAAATAAATTTTATTAAAAGATCATCTCAATTAAAAGATGATCTTTATTTTATCTTGTAAAGATAACTTTTTTAATCAAGCATATTTAATTGACTATTGATAAACCGTTCGTTATAATAGTAAGCATAATAATTAATAAGGGAATATGGTAAAAGCCATAACAGCCCCACCGCTACTGTAAAGTATTAATTACTAAGTCAGAACACTTATTACTTATTAAACCGTATTTTTCGGAGGGAAAAACAGGTTTATAAAAGTTTAACTATTATAAACATTTACACTACCCTCGCGTAGTTTTTTTTATTTATGAAAAGGAGTTTATAATTATGAAACCAATTATCAAAAGAGATGGCCGTATTGTGCCTTTTGATCCTGAAAAGATTATCAATGCTATCAGTAAAGCTCAAAACCAGAGTAAGGAAGATTTTATGCCATTAACTATTTACAATGATGTTTATCTTAAAATAGCTTCATTACCTAAATGGCATGTTGAAAATATTCAAGATGCTATAGAAACCATTTTAATCCAGCATAACTTACCACTTACCGCTAAGAAATTTATTATTTATCGTCAACAGCGAAGTGATATTAGAGAAAAAAATAGTAAATTAATGAACATTCTTAGCGAGTTGGCTTTTAGTGATGCTCAAGATAGTGATTTAAAAAAAGAGAATGCCAATATTGATGGTAATACACCCATGGCAACGATGTTACGTTATGGTTCAGAAGCCGCTAAGACCTTCTATAAAGCTAAATTAATTAACCCTTTACATGCTTCTTTACATGATGAAGGTTATATCCATATCCATGACCTTGACTTTTATTCTTTAACAACAACCTGTACGCAAATCGATTTAATTAAATTATTTGATCATGGTTTTGCTACTGGACATGGTCATTTACGTGAACCTAACGATATCCTTAGTTATGCTTCTTTAGCATGTATCGCTATTCAATCTAATCAAAATGACCAACATGGCGGTCAATCAATTCCGACATTTGATTATGCGATGAGTAAAGGTGTTAAAAAAACCTTTAAAAAATTCTATCATCGTAATTATTTAAAGTATTTAAAATTATTAAATAGTGATGATATTGCTACTTATCAAGCGTTTATGATAAATAATAATGAAGAAGTATCTTTGAGTAATTATCATCAATATCAAAGTATTGAATATCAGCTTTTTAATAATCAAGAAGCACAAGATTTTGCCTTTAGTGAAGCCATTCACGAGACTAATCAACAGACTTATCAAGCGATGGAAGCTTTCTTACATAACTTAAATACAATGCATTCCCGTGCTGGTGCCCAAGTTCCTTTTAGTTCGATAAACTATGGTACTGATACCTCTTTAGAAGGACGAATGGTTATTAAAAACTTATTAGAAGCGACGATGAAAGGAATGGGCAATGGTGAAACCTATATTTTCCCTATTCAAATTTTTAAAGTAAAAGAAGGCCTTAATTTTAATGAAGATGACTATAATTATGATCTTTTTGAACTAGCAATTAAATGTTCAGCCCAAAGATTATTTCCTAACTTTTCTTTTATTGATGCCCCTTATAATAAACAATATTATCAAGCTGATAATCCTAATACCGAGATTGCTTATATGGGCTGCCGAACTCGTGTCATTGCGAATAATTATGACCCTACTAATGAAATAGTTACAGGAAGAGGTAATTTATCATTTACAACTTTAAACTTAGTAAGAATGGCTTTAATATCAAAGAATATTGATGATTTTTTTGTAAAACTAGCTTATTATAGTAATGTCATTTGCGAACAACTACTAGATCGTTATGAAGTAATTAAAAATAAAACGAAAAAGAATTTCCCTTTTTTAATGGGTCAAGGTGTATGGCTAGGTAGTGATCAATTAAAAGATAATGATCATATCGGTGAAGTCTTAAAAAATGGTACTCTATCAATGGGATATATTGGTTTAGCTGAATGTTTAAAAGTATTAACTGGTTTTCATCATGGTGAAAGTGAAGAATCCCAAGAACTAGGTATTAGAATTATTGCTTTCTTAAGAAAGAAAATGGATGATACCGCACTGGCTACAGGCTTAAACTTTTCTTTACTAGCAACTCCAGCAGAAGGTCTATCAGGAAGATTCACTAAAATAGATAAACAAAAATTTGGTACTATTAAAGCAGTAAATGATCGAGAGTACTATACAAATAGCTTCCATATTCCTGTTTATTATCCTATTAAAATCTATGATAAACTTCAAAAAGAAGCACCGTATCATGAACTAAGTAATGCTGGTCACATTAGTTATGTCGAACTTGATGGCGATCCTAGTAATAATTTAGAAGCCTTTAAACAAGTTATTATTTATATGAAAGAATTAAATATTGGTTATGGTTCTATAAATCATCCTGTTGATCGCGATCCTGTTTGTGGTTATACTGGCATTATTAATGATGAATGTCCAAAATGTCATCGTCAAGAAAATGATCAAAAATTTGAAAGAATCCGTCGTATTACTGGTTATTTAGTAGGAACATTAGACCATTTTAATGATGCCAAAAAAGCTGAGGAAAGCGATCGTGTCAAACATGGTTATTAATATTAATAATATTATTTATGATAGCATCGTTGATGGTCCTGGTTTAAGAATGGTTATTTTTATGCAAGGATGTACCCATCATTGTTTTAACTGTCATAATCCAACGACCCATGAACTTAAAGCTCACAACTTAATGAGTATCAATGAACTTATTGAAATGATTAAAAATAATAATCATACTAAAAATATTACTATTAGTGGTGGTGAACCATTCTTACAATATCCTGCTCTACTATGTTTACTTAAGCAATTAAAAAATTACCATATATGGGTTTATACTGGTTATACCAAGCAAGAATTAATTAATCTTAATTATGATGAAATATTCAATTATATCAATGTCTTAATTGATGGTAGGTATCATGATGAATTGAAAAGTCTTAATATTCCCTTTATTGGTTCTACTAATCAAAAAATTCATTACTTTAAAAAATAGACAACCACTATATGGTTGTCATTTTTTATATTAAGTAAAAGAGAATCGCAATATAATGAGCAAATGCTCCCCCTAGAACAAAGAGATGCCAGATAAAATGATGATACTTAAATTTACCAAACGCATAAAGAAGGGCTCCTAAAGTATAGCTTAAACCGCCAATAATAATCCATAATAGAAAAGAGCTACTTAAAGTCGATATAATTTGCGGAATTAAAAAAACAGCGAGCCATCCCATTAAAATAAAGATAACGGTTGAAAGTATTTTAAAACGATCTGAAAAGAAAACTTTAAAAATAATTCCACATATCGTAATTAAACATAATATGCTAAAGACGATATAACTCTGGGTTGTTTTTAAACCAACAAAGACAATTGGACAATAGGTTCCTGTTATTAAAAGAAAAATAAAGGAATGATCCAATCGCTTAAAAATATCTCTTGTACCAATATGTCTAATTCCATGATATAAACATGAAGCTAGTAACATACCCACTAAAATATAACCATAAACAGCAAAACAAATAACATTAACTATATTAAGAGTTAAACTAGCTTGGTAAATTAAATAAACATTACCAACCATAATTATTAATGCCCCGATACCATGAGAGATACTATTCGCAATATCTTCTTCAATCGTATAAGGAAAAAGCTTATCTAAAGGAATTCTTTTCATTTTATCACCTGTTTACTATAATAAACTAATTTATAAAAATATTCAAGTAGTTTACTAAAAGAAACATATAAATATTATTGATATTAAAAAAACAGATGTAAATCTGTTTAATAAACTAGTTGTTAGGTAAGGCACAGCTTAATTGATAATCCTTGTTAATCTCAATAATATTAAATTTATAAATATTAATGCCCTTAACATTTCTCACAAATACTTCTGGATAAGCAATCATATTCTGTTTAAAAGCCCGATCTTGTTTAATAAAATCACGAGCATAATAACTAACATATGAAAAGGCATTAGTTTTTGAAATAGCTTGAGGATTATTTAAAGTATAACTTAACTTATTATTATCACGAAGATACTCATATTTATTAAAACAATTATCCAATTTAAGAAAATTACAATATTCTACACTTAGCTTATCATCTATTTGCCAATCATTATTAATTTGTTTAGTAAAACAATCATCTTCAAGAGTAATTTTAGTACCTTTATTATTAAGACCATCACTGAACACTTGTTGAACTTTAGATAATTGTTGGTATTGAAAACGACTTAAAGTTAATAGTCTTTGAACATTCTCTTTAAATAAATTAAGTTTTTCCACATCATGTTGTTTTTCAATTCCAAATATTAAAACATCATTATTACGAATAATATTCTGATATTCATTTCTTAAATCAGTATCATAAGTACTCATATTTTCTGTTTTTAAGAAATTATATTGATAAAGATATTTTAAATATTCTTCATTAAACTTCTTTAAGGCAACATCCTTAATATCGTCATAATAATCTTTTAGGGCATTAGTTTTTAAAAAAGAATCATCACTAATAGTTTTGATATCTTGGGCTTTAAGTTTATCTTCTTGATCAATATATGCTTGATATTTGTCTTGAAAATTTAAATATAACATACCAATCCGATTAGTGTTAAGACGATCTAATATTAAATAATAACTAAAGCCACTCAATATTAAAATCAGCACCATGACTATAACTTTATATTTATTTTTCATAAAATATCACCTCTATATTAAAAAAGAGTTACACTCTTTTTTATTCAGTACGATCCATTTCCATCGCAAAAATTTCACTTTCTTTTTTGACATACTCGGTATTACTTAACAATATTTTTTCTTTATCATCATCTAATTCCATGACAATAACTTCTAAACGATCTTTAATTTTAAAAGTTGGTTTTACTTTAGAAAAATCGGCAATATCTTCATTAATAATCGTTGTATAAAAATCATCAATTACCTTAACTCTAATCCCATTTTCCGTAATTCTTTTAATTAAAACACTAATGGTATCGCCTACTTTAATTTTATCTTTAAGTGAGTCATAAGGTGATTTTTGAAGTTTTTTAATCGATAAAGCAATCTTCTTCTTATCAAAGTCAATTCCGATAACTTTAACTTGAACTTCTTGCCCTATTTCAAAAGTACTTAAATCTTTAGTATGTTCATAGCTTACTTCACTAATATGAACAAGACCATCAACATGTTCAAACAATTCCACAAATAAGCCATAATCTAATACTTTAGTAACCTTACCATTAAGAACATCACCAACATTAACATTATGAACCTTATTAAAAGGATGTTCAACTAACTTTTTAATCGAAGCTTTTATCGATAAAGAACGTTCTTGTGTTTCAATTATTTGAACATCAAATTCACTACCTACTTCGGGCATTTCAAAATTATGGTAATGAGCTATCTCTGAATAAGGTATAAAACAATGAATGCCATCAACATCCATAATTAGTCCTGCTTTAATAACTTCAATAACTTTACCATGTACAATATCATCAACATGATACTTCTCATTAAAAATAGCTTTCTTAGCTAATAATTCTTTATTTAATAAATCTCGTCTATTTAATTCAAAATCTTCATAACCACGACGTGATCTTTCAACAACTAAAAAATCATAGGTGTTATTAAGATATTCATCACCTTCTTCGATGAACTTAGTATCCATATTTTTGACATAGACACTACCTTTAACCCCATTATTTAAATCGATAATAAAACGTTTATTTTTAAAAGCTACTACTTTACCACTAATACTTTCTTCACTACCAATTAAACGGTTAATTTCCTCTAATTTTTTACGTCTAGTGACCCCATTCATTGATACAAAATACTCATCTTTAACATAATAAGCTACAATAACGTCTACAACATCATCAAGCTCTAATTCTCTTTCTGCTTCATCCTTATTTAAAACCACATCGCTACCAATACCAATATCTAATAAATAAGAACCATGTTCTTTATGAACCACTACTCCTGTGAATACATCGCCAACAATACTACCCATGATATTTTCAATCTCCTTTAATAACTATTGTAAATCAATCTTTATAAATTATATCATATTTTTAATAAATAATCATTGATAACCCCTAAATGACTAGCAATTCTTTTTACTAAATTCATACAAAAATATTGCTAAAGCATTACCAACATTTAATGATTGAATATTATTTATCGAAATATAATAATTATAATCCATCACTGCTAATATTTCTTCTTTTAAGCCTTGTCCTTCATTACCAATAAATAATGCTTTCTTATCACTACTATTTTGATAAGTATCTAAATTAAGGGCTTTTGTTAATGAAGTGCCTATTAATAAATAATCATGTACTCTTAATAACTCAATAAAAGGTAATAAATCAATTCTTAACAAGTTTAATTGAAAGATAGCACCTTGACTAGCTTGAACTACTTTTGGTGAATAAAAATCAACATTCCCTTTACTAACAATAATATTAGTAACATTAAAAGCTAAACTAGTTCGCATGATATTTCCTAAATTACCAGGATCTTGAATATCGTCTAAAACAACCATATTAAGTGAAAAATCTATTTCTTTATTAAAATAATCACATACTCCTAGATATTTACTACTTGTTTGGAGATTACTTATCTTTTTCATTACTTCTTCACTTACATATAAAATTTTTAAATTATCATTATTATATTTTAAATCACTAGTCACTAATAATTTTATTTTATGATGAAGATAAGCTTCTTTAAGAAGATGAGCTCCTTCAATAATAAATTCTTGCTTAGCTTCCCGATATTTACGTTGTTTTAATTTAACTAATTCTTTTACCTGATTATTTTGTAATGATTTAATTACTTCCATTATTTCTCACTCTTTTTCTTATTTTCTTAAATATTGGTAAAGCCTTTTCAAATAGAAAATAAATAAACTTATTATTGATAATATCAAAATCACCTAAATACTCCCATAATTCTGGATGAAATTCGGTTTTAAACTTAAATAGACCATCATCTAAAGTACCAGCTACTCCACCTAAATTAAAATTATCATATCCATGTTCCAAAGCATCTTCCATCGCTTGAAAATGTAACTTATAACCAGCTTTATACTTTGCAAATCTTTCATCACTAGCTCCATAAAACATCTGCACCATATTAGTTCCATAAAGACAAATAATAGCATTAGTATTAATGATATTCCCATCTTCTAATTGTAGGGCTTTTAAGCGTTTAATCTCTTCTTCACTATTATTAAGAGTATCATTATAACCAATTAAATCATCGATATTTACTTGAGCCATAAAAACTTTAATAAAATGTTTCTGCTTAAATATATCATACATTTTCATAAAATAATGTTCATTTCGTAAGGCAATACCTTGTCTTATTTCGGTTAAATGTGATAAACGAGCAAACTCTTTAATACCATCTGGATTAGTGGCATCTATAATCTCAAAACCTCTTGTTTTTAAATAATTATCATTTACCAATCTTCTTTTCTTCGGTTTTATATTATTTTTCAAATCGGCATTTTTTAAATTAACAACCATTTGGTAACGAGGTTGAAAAGAACCATCTAAGGATTTACTTAATCCTGTACTATGAGCATATTTATTTAACATCTTATAAATATCTTTATTATTATCCAATTCCACTAGCGTACGACAATCTTTAATAGAGTAAGCTATTTCTGGATCAAAGCGACACACAAAACCATGATGTTTTTTAGTATAATTCTTAATTAAAGTTATAATTTTTTTAACTTGTTCTTCATTACTAAAATCAGTTATCATTCCACGACTACAATAAAAAAATGAATAGCTTAAAAAAGCTTTACGTTCCAAAAGAAGAGCACTTCCTACTGTTTCTTGATTTTTTTTAAAAAATAAATAATGAGCTTGCCAATCTTCATTCTTAAGTTGGGCCCAATAAGAGGTTTGCATAATATTGGTTGGTTGATGCTTTAAAACATAATCATTAAACTTATCTAAATCTTGTACTATCTCTAATTCCATAATCATCCTCCTCTTAATAATATAGCTATCTTATTTTATCATATTTCTTAATCGATATGAATATTATCTTTTAATAATCATAATCATTACCAATCAAAGTCTGCATCATCATCAATTTAGCATTACTTATTTCTTCATATAATTCTTTAGCAAGTAGTGGTTTAATATTCTTGATATTTAATTGATTTTGAATCCAAACAAACTCATATTGAAAAGCATTTTCAAGAAGTTCTATATCAATATCATAATCCTCTTTATCATTAACAACAAAACGATGATGTCTTTGTTCATACCAATACTTTACGATTTTAACATTCGCAATATTATCAGCATTTAAAATCTGATCAAGATAAGTCATTACTTCTTGATAACCAATATTCTCCATTTCTAAATAAACTTTACTTCTTATACTAATATGATTATATAAATCAACATGTTTTATCTTTTTTTCAACACGTTTCAATTGTTGCTTTCGATAAAAATATGTCAAATGACGAAGAAAAGAAAAAAGAAAATTTAACATCGTTCTATTTTCACTCAAACGATTTATCATAGCTTCATAATGTAAATATTCTGATTGCGAGAATTTACCACTAGCAACTAAAGCATTTAATTTAGTCTTTTCTAAATTACTAGTTTTATTCATTAAACTATTAACAGCTTTATGATCATGTTCTACAAATATACCTTTTTGCGATTGAATAATATCAATAATATGTTTCATCTCTTCACCATGATTATCATCTTTTAATAAACAATCAATCGTATAATTGATCATTTTATTTTGAGCATCTTTTAATTCATTATAATTTATACTATTGTTATTAGTTATTAAAAGACGTTTTAAAACTATAGTTGGAACAATTAAACTAATAATCACTAGAAAAGCCACAATTATAATCAAGTTATCCCGATACATAAAACCATGTTCACTTAATGATAAAGGAATGGCTAAAGCTAATGACAAACTAATGGTTCCATGAATACCACCTAAAGCAAATATGATAGCTTCCTGTTTACTATTACCATCTTCTAACTGTATTTTAGTAGGATTATTATAAACCCAGAAGAATCTTAATAACAACATGATTATATAGCATCCTAAAGCTACCAAAAATAACAATATTAAATTACTTAAATTATAGTTTAGACCTTTAAAAATATTAGGTAATAATAAGCCTAATAAAACAAAGACATAACCACTTAATAGTTTACTTAAAACATCCCATAATGAACTGGTAACAACTTTAAGACGAGAACTAATTAACATCAATTTATCTTTTTCGACAGCGTGAACAAGACCAGCTACAACAACAGCAATAATACCTGATACATGAAACATTTCGGCCACTAAGAATATAAAGAAAGGTGTCAAGAGATTTAAAGGAACTAATACCCCATTTTCATCAACACTTTTATTACGCAAATAAATATTAAAAGCTATGGCTAGAATACCTAATATTAGACCACAAAATAAACCACCTAAAGATACAAAAAGAAAGCTTCCAATACTATGAGATATCGTAAAACGTCCTGTTTCAAAAGCACTTAAGGCCAATGACATAAAAACAAATCCACTAGCATCATTAAATAATGATTCGTGTTCTAAAAGAGCTCTAATATTTTTAGGTAATATTAAATCACTCGTAATTGAATTAAAAGCAATTGCATCTGTTGGGCTGATAATTGCAGCAATCATAAATGCTAATGATAAAGGTATCATCGGTAATATCAAATGAATAAATAAACCCATCACAATTATCATTATAATTATTAAAGTTACTGTAATAGAAACAGTCGACTTAATTTTTTGAGATACCTCTTTAAAATTATTATTTTGACCATCATTAAATAATAATGGTGCAATTATTAACAATAAGAAAGTCTCATTTTCAACAATATAATTATTAAACATCGGTAATAAACTTAATAACAATCCCCCTAATATCTGATAAATAAATAAAGGTATTTTATTAAATATCATATATAAGATATTACTACCAATAATAATCACTATGATAAACATTATCTCAAAGAAAATATTCATTATACCACCTCGTTTTGAATAACCATTTTACCATATAAATAAAAATATTTATATTTAATTATTGTAAAAAAAACTGTTATAGAACAGTTTTTTTATTTAACATCAACCTTAATACGTAGTGAATTTCTGCCATTATGAGCTTTAACCCAAATCTTAGCACTACCTTTTTTCTTTAAAGTAATC
>JAITPW010000030.1 GCA_031289255.1 Bacilli bacterium | reverse complement strand
TAATTTTGTTTATTTAGAAGACATTGCGGTCGTTTTAACATTAATAACTAATCATTATTTAAAATTAAGTCAAAAGAATAAATATAATATTTTAATTGTTTTAAGTGGTGAACCATCTTTATTTGTTTATTTATTAGAATTTTTTCAACCATTTTTTAATTCAGGATTAAATATTAGTGTTATATATGACCAATGTCTTACCAAAGAAATTATTAAACAATTTGATGCTAATGTTATAGCTACTAATTTTAATATTCCTAATATTGATCAATTTGATAAAAAAATTAAAATCTTTAGATTATCTTATATACCGTATCAAAAAGAAATCAATGAAATTTATCAATATATCAACAGTAATTAAAATTAATTATCATTATTTTCTTATTTTTGGAAAATAATGATATTAATTTTAGTTCATTAGTATTGTTTATTATAAAATATTGTATTATGATAACAATATCAAGGAGGTATATTTATGAAATTAAATGAAATTATTAATATTGACCATGTTATTAAATGGCGTCAATATTTACATCAGAATCCAGAATTATCTTTTCATGAAGATAATACAGCGCAATATATTAGAGGAGTTTTAACTAGTTTTAAGGTTCTTGATATTATAAACCCTACTAAAACTAGTGTTGTAGCAGTTTTAGATACGAAGGTTCCTGGTCCAACAATTGCCTTACGAGCTGATATTGATGCTCTAGCAATGCAAGAGCGCTTAGACGTTGATTATAAGTCTAAAAATGATGGAATAGCTCATACATGTGGACACGATACTCATACAGCTATGTTATTAGGAGCTTGTGAGGCATTAGTTAGTATTAGCGATCAATTAAAAGGCAAGATTAAATTTGTCTTTCAGCATGCTGAAGAAGTTTTGCCTGGAGGTGCCCAAGAAATTATTGCAACAGGGATATTAGATGATATTGATGAAATTTATGGTCTTCATGTTATAACAGGTGTTCCGGTGGGGATGATTAAAAGTAAACCAGGACCAATTACTGCTAGTAGTGATACTTTTAAAATAAATTTATACGGTAAGGGAACTCATGGTGCTCAACCGGATAAGGGAATCGATTTAGCGGTTGTATGTGCTGAATTTATTAATAATATTCAAACGATAGTAGCACGTAATGTTGTTAGTACAACACCAGCTGTTGTTACTATTGCTCAAATAAATATTGGTACGACAGCTAATATTATTGCTGATAGTGGTTATATTGCAGGTACGATTAGAAATGTTGATCAAAAAACCAGAGAATTTATTCATAAAAGATTTAAAGATATCTTAGAACATACGATGAAGATGCATGATGTTAATTATGATTTAGAATTGATTCTAGGATATTCACCAGTAGTGGTTGATATGCATTGTTTTGAAGTAGCTAAAAAAGCCGCTATCGATATTGTTGGTGATCATAATTTTGAAGAAATGAAATATGCTTTAATGAATAGTGAAGATTTTTCAGCTTATACCAATATTAAAAAAGGGTGCTATTCAATTATTGGTGGTGGTATGAATCCTAATAATCATCATCCTGAATTTTTTATTGATGAAGAAGCATTACTAATTGGAACAAAATTACATGTTCAAACTATTTATAATATTCTTCATAAATAGAAATATTAAATTATCTTTATTATGATAAATGATTAAAAATAGGTGACATTAACTAATTTTATAATAAAGATAATAAAATAAAGTGGTATTATTGATATTAAACTAGCTATTTATTCAATTGAAGATATTTTTTATAAAAATAACTTGATTTTGAATATATATTCCTTTATAATTAGGAATGGATATCTTAATAGAAGGGAGGCTAGTTTATGTCAAAAGTTGAAGTTAGAAGTAATGAATCATTAGATGATGCTTTACGTCGTTTTAAAAGACAAGTTTCTAAAACTGGTACTCTTCAAGAAGCTCGTAAGCGAGAATATTATGTTAAACCTGGAATCAGAAAAAAATTAAAATCTGAAGAAGCGCGTAAGAAAAAATTTTAGAAGCACATCAGTGCTTTTTTATTATAGAAGGTGATAAAATGAGCGAAGTTAATCTTGATGAAATAATAAAAAGCCTTTTACATAATGATATTAATAATATGTTAATGTTTTCAGATGATAATGTATTATTAGATAGCACTTATGAAATAGAATTAATTGGGTTATATCCCAGTGCTAATATTATTCGTTTTATTGATATTAATGCCTTTATTAATAAATCTAAAAAACCTTTATACTATAAATATAATTGTCTTTTTATCAATAAGAATTATGTAAAATATCTACAGGATATTAAATATTATTTTGAAGAAAATGATTTTTATTTAATATTAATACTTAATAAAAATTTTGAGTATGATAATAATAATGAGTTATTTAAGATATTTAATGATAAAAGATATCGTATTAAATTAATAGATTTTAATAATGATATTATTGCATTAATTAGTAAATAGGGGTTAGATGATGAAAAATGAAAAATATTCAACGATAAAAAGAACTTTGCTTATTATTTTAATACTTAATATTATTGTTACTTTAATAAAGCTTATTTTAGGTTATAATAGTAAAAGCAATAGTATTTTAAGTGATGGAATTCATTCTTTTAGTGATAGTCTAAATAATATTGTTGGGTTAATTATTATTAATTTCGCATATAAACCAGCTGATAAAAATCATCCATATGGGCATAAGAAATTTGAAGATATTATTTCTTTATTAGTTGGTTTCTTATTATTAGTAATTTCATTTAATATTATTAAAAGTAATATTTTAAATTTTGATAAAACTAGCCAAATTAATTATTCGACTTATATGATCATGTTAATGATTATTACAATATTCATAAATATTATTGTTGCTTTTTATGAAAAAAGGATAGCAAATCAAATTAATAGTTCGTTTTTATTTAGTGATGCAATGCATACTTTAAGTGATGTTTATGTTAGTACTTCAGTATTAATATCTATTATTCTAATTAGAGTGTTTAATTTTCCATTATTTATTGATAAAATGATGGCTATTTTTGTCGGTATCATAATTTTAAAAACCTCGATAAGTATTATTATTAGTTCTTCTAAGGTCTTAAGTGATTATCAAGTAATTGATGAAAATATTATTAGAGAAATTGTTATGTCTTTTGAAGAAGTCAATGAATGTCATTTAATTAAGAGTAGAGGTTATCAAGATGATCTTTTTTTAGAGATGCATATTTTAGTTGATCCTTTAATGAGTGTTCAAATAGCTCATATGCTTCATCATGATATAGAAGCCAAAATTAGAGATAATATTAATAAAAATATGCATATTATTACTCATATTGAACCAAATAATCATATTCATTAAAATTAGGAGGATAAATTATGGCAAATAGAGTAGCAAATTGTCTTAAAATGTTAAATATCTTAAGAAGTGGTAGAACTTTTAAAAAAAATGAATTAGCTCAAAGTCTTGATACTAATCTAAGGAATATTATCGAGTATCGGAAAGATTTATATGATGCTGGTTTTGATATTACTTATCAAAATGGTGCTAATGGAGGTTATCGTTTAAACGATAAATGTTTATTACCAATAATTAATTTTACGAAGAATGAGGAGACCGCCTTATTAAGATCGGAAAGTACTTTAAAAAATAATGGTTTTCTTCATTATAAAGATTTTGAATCGGCAATGATAAAAATTAAAGCCGGACTATCTAATAAAGAATTACAGCATGAATCTTATATTAATATGGCTGTTCCTAAAGATAATGACTTAATTTGGAAGTATTATGATATTTTTTCTGATGCTATTAATTTAAAGCATAAGATTGAAATGAAGTATCAAGCTGTTAATAATAAGACTTATAAAAAGTACACTTTACATCCTTATGAAATGGTTTTTGTTCATGGTTTTTGGTATTTGCTGGCTAAGGATGAAAATGCTGAAAAGAATAATCAATATAAATTTTTTAAACTAACCAATAGAATTAAGCAAGTTGATATACTAGATAAACCATTTTATTATGATGATGATTTTAAAGTAGAGGATTATACTGGTAAAATGTCATTAATTAATTATGAGTCTTATGATATTGAATTAATTGCTTATGGGGCAAGTGCGATTGCTATTAGTGAAAAAAATATTGGATTAAATCCCGTTTGTGATTGGTTGGATAAGGATAAATTATTATTTAAAACGACCATTGAAGGTCGTTATAATGCAATTGGACTAATTTTATCTTTAGGTAGTAATGTAAAATTAATTTCTCCAAAAGAATTAGTTGAAGAAATTAAAAATATTATATTAAAAATGCATATGTTGTACGATGAATAAAATATTATATGTACAAAATAAAAACATGAATTTTATTAATAAATAATGTAAAATAGCATAGTAGAAAGGGTGATGAAATTGAATAATAAAACAATAAAAGGACTATTGATATGGGTTTCTGCTATTTGTATTGTATTAATTATAACATTAGGGTTAGTTATTAAATTATATGTTGATAGTAATAATAGAATATCAAATACAAATAATAATAATTCTATTAATAGTTTAAAAACATCAGTAACGGTAAATGATGATACTACTAAAGTTGTCAAAAAAGTACAAGATAGTGTTGTTAGTGTAGGTCTTTATCAAAATAAAGATTTTGTGGGAATAGGGAGTGGTTCAATTGTTGGATATAAAGATAATTATGCTTATATTCTAACAAATAATCATGTCGTTGATTTTGATAATAAATATGATATTAAAGTAATTTTTAATAATAAAAAAGAATATAAATCAGAGATTGTTGGTAAAGATGCTATTTCTGATTTAGCATTATTAAAAGTAAAAGTTGATTTTAAAGTTAATGTCATTGAAATTGGTAATTCTGATAATTTACAAACAGGTGAGAGTGTTATTGCAATTGGATCACCCTTTGATATTAGTTTTTCAGGAACAGTAACTAAAGGGATTATTTCGGGTTTAAATAGAATTATTGATACTGATACTAATGGTGATAATATTGCTGATTATGCAACTCCAGTTATCCAAACTGATACAACGATCAATCCTGGTAATAGTGGAGGACCACTGATTAATATGGCTGGTCAAATGGTTGGTGTTAATACTAGTAAAATTAGTGAAAGTGGTTTTGAAAATATGGGCTTTGCGATTCCCTCTAATGATGCTATGGATATTGTTGAACAATTAATAGCAAAGGGTAAAATATCTCGTCCACAATTAGGTATTTCCTATTATGCGATATCAACATTGAAGAATCAAAATGTTAATCCGATCCAAATACCTTCAAATATAAAAGAAGGTTTGTATATTATTGAAGTAAATAAGAATGGAGCTGCTGCAAAAGCGGGGTTAAAAAATCAAGATATTATTTATGGAATAAATAATAAGGATTTAACAAGTACTATCGATTTCACTTCAATTCTATATAAGAGTAAAACTGGTGATACTTTAAAGCTTAATGTATATCGTAATGGTAAAAATATCACTATAAATGTTAGTTTATAGCATTT
>JAITPW010000029.1 GCA_031289255.1 Bacilli bacterium | reverse complement strand
AAAGTGCAATTATCTTTTACATTACGAATTAATGATGATGCTAAAGGGATTGAAGCGGCTAAGTTAACAGCAAAGAATATGGGATTAGAAAATCCTTTAGTTACTTATTCTCATAAATTAGATGAGGGTTATACTTTTTATGTTGTTTATGGACAATTACGAAAAGGAGTTAATTACGACGATATTAAAGTTGTTGAAGTAGAAACAGAAACAATGGATATGCATGGTGTTGATCATTTTATGGAAGAAAACTTTAGCCGTAACATTGTGGTTGTGGGAGCATCAACAGGAACTGATGCTCATACCGTTGGTATTGATGCCATCATGAATATGAAAGGTTTTGCGGGACATTATGGTTTAGAAAGATATGAGATGATTGATGCTTATAATTTAGGTTCGCAAGTAGAGAATGAAGAATTAATTGCTAAAGCGATTGAATTAAAAGCTGATGTTATTTTAGTGAGTCAAACGGTTACTCAAAAAGATGTTCACATTGAGAATATGACTAATTTTATTGAGTTGTTAGAAGCTCATAATTTAAGAGATAAAGTTTTAGTAATCTGTGGAGGACCGCGAGTGTCTCATGAACTAGCTAAAGAATTAGGTTTTGATGCTGGTTTTGGACCTGGTAAGTTTGCTGATGATTTAGCAAGTTTCTTTGTTCATGAATTGTTAGATCGTAAAATGGTTTAGTTATGTAAAATTAAAACAACTACTAGCTATATTACTTAGTAGTAGTTGTTTTTATATTAATTAAAAAAGTATATTATTGTTATTATTAATTGATAATGATTATAATTAAAACAAAATAAACTAGAGGAGGACATTTAATGAGTATTTATATATTAGATGCGAAAAGAACGGCAGTCGGGTCGTTAAGTAAAAGTTTATCAACAGTTCCAGCCAGTGAATTAGGAGCTCAAGTAGTAAAGTCTTTAGTTGCTAAACATCAATTAAAAACAGAGGATATTTTTGAAGTAATATCGGGTAATGTTTTACCAGGAGCAGCTGGGCAAGGATTAGGACGTCAAGTTGTTATTAAAGCTGGCCTAGATGAAAGTATTTGTGGAAGTACCTTAAATATGGTTTGTGGTTCAGGGATTAAATCAGTAGCAAATGCATATAGTTTAATTAAAGCTGAGATGGCTGATTTAATTATTGCAGGTGGCTGTGAAAACATGTCGTTAGCTCCTTATGCTAGTAATCAAGCTCGTGGTGGCTTTCGTTTAGGAGATGTTAAATTAACTGATACTTTAGTATTTGATGCTTTAACTGATGCTTATTATGGTATTCATATGGGTGTTACAGCTGAAAATGTCGCAAAGCGATTTAATATTACCCGTTTGATGCAAGATGAATTTGCATTACAATCGCAAATGAAAGCTTTAGATGCGATTGAAAAAGGTTATTTTAAAGATGAAATTATTCCTGTAACAATAAAGAGTCGTAAAGGGGATGCTATTTTTGAAGTAGATGAGCATCCACGAGCAACAACTCTTGAAAAATTAGGTAACTTAAAACCAGCTTTTATTAAAGAGGGAACTGTTACTGCCGGTAATGCTTCAGGAATAAATGATGGTGCCGCTTATGTTGTGGTTGCTAATGATAAAATGGTTGCTAAATACGATGCTAAGCCGATGGCTAAAATTATTGGCTGGGGACAAGCAGGATTAGATCCACAAGTTATGGGTCTTGGACCAGCCTATGCGATTGAAAATTTATTTAAACAAGTCAAAGATGTTAAATTTGAAGATGTTGAGTTATTTGAATTAAATGAAGCTTTTGCAGCCCAATCAATTGGAGCGGTTAAAGAATTGGCTCGTATATTTAATGTTAAGGAAGAAGATATCTTAAGTAAAACTAATGTTTGCGGAGGAGCTGTTGCTATTGGTCATCCTGTTGGAGCAAGTGGGACAAGAATCTTAGTAACTTTAGTACATCAATTAAAAAGATTAAATAAGAAATATGGTATTGCTTCACTTTGTATTGGTGGAGGAATGGGAATTGCTATTTTAGTGGAGAATTTAGAATAATATTAGTAAGGAGAATAAAATTATGCGTTTAGAAAATAAGGTTGCTCTTGTAACTGGAGGAGCTAAGGGGATTGGAATGGAAATAGCATTAAAATTTGCTAAAGAAGGGGCAAAAGTTATTGCAGCTGATATGAGCGCTTTATCTTATCAAAATGATAATGTTGAAGGTGTGATCTTGAATGTCGCTGATAATAACCAATGTAAAGAAGTCTTTGATTATATTATCGAAAAATATAATCGTATTGATATTTTAGTAAATAATGCTGGGATTACTCGTGATGGTTTAACAGCAAAAATGACTGATGAAATGTGGGATATGGTTATTGATGTTAATTTAAAAGGGGTCTTTAATTTAACAAGATATGTTGGTCCCCAGATGTCAAAAAATAATTATGGTTCTATTATTAATGTTTCATCAGTAGTGGGGGTCTTTGGTAACATTGGGCAAGCTAATTATGCTGCTACAAAAGCTGGTGTATTAGGATTAACTAAAACATGGGCTAAAGAATTTGCTCGTAAAGGAGAAAATGTTCGTGTTAATGCCATTGCACCAGGTTATGTGATGACAGATATCTTAAAAACAGTACCACAAGATTTATTAGATGAATTTGCAAGAATGACGATGTTAAAAAGACTTGGTGAACCAGAAGAAATAGCAAATGTAGTCTTATTTTTAGCCAGTGATGAATCTTCATATATTACTGGACAAACAATAAATGCTAATGGTGGAATGAGATTATAACCAAAACAATTACTTATGGTTTAGTAAATTATAGCTATATGTGTAAATACGCATAAATTATATTAATAGTATTGTAAAATAAAAATATTTGTGTAATAATTTACTTGAGAATTATTAAGATTTTAATATATTCTCCTCATCATTAATATCTTTCATATTTGATTGTGGGGACACAATAGTAAAAAGCTCTTATGATATTAGTAAGAGCTTTTTACTATGTTAGAATATTAGTACTATTATTTTAGTAAGATAAAAAAGATAGTAATTCATATTATATTTTCATATTTATCTAAATATTATGAAGAAAACCCACATAATTTTCTTTAAAAATTCGTTGACATAAATATTAAACATCAGTAAACTTTATAAAGACTATTAATAATAATGCTTAATTGAAAATAGAGCTGCTTGAAAATAGAGCTGCTTGAAAATAGAGCTGCTTGAAAATAGAGCTGCTTGAAAATAGAGCTGCTTATCTTATATAAAGGTGGTTTTTTATTATGAAGAAACAAATATTGATAAGAATTAGTATTGTTTTTATGCTTATTTTTACAATGATTACTATTTTCAATGAAAATAATCGTAATATAATAGCTTCAAGTTCTTATATTAGTACCTCAATAGATGGCAATACTAATGTCGTTTGGGGAACAAGTTCAGTTAATCCGACTACTAGAAATGTTCAAGTAGATTTAAATTTAACTAGTAGCATGGGAGCAACCGAAGTAAAAATAAATATTCCTTATGAATTAGATGTTACCAGTTATACCAATACGAGTACTCCTTTAGTTGGCGATAATATTCAAAGTGTTGTAAAGACTAATTCAAGTGCCGTTGGCCAGAATACGATTTTAACTTATAATATAAAACCAACAACAGGTACTATTGGTTTATTAATTACTATAAATCCTCGTGAACCTTGGATGCTACCTAATGAAATATTTACCATAACTTCAGATATAACTTATAATGGTAGTACCAATGAGAGTGCTGATAATCTAGTGATTGATATTAATGATGCTATTTATTATAATAGTTTTAATTTATCATTTTCAACTGGTGACCCCCTTCATTCTAATGAAGTATATCCAGGACAAATTATTCAATTAATGTACTCCGTTGTTCATAATACTAATGCTTATGGAACAATAAATACCACTAATAAAAAACATGTTATTTATGTAGATAAAAATTTAGAATTATATAATAATACTAATGCTAATATAAGCATTGATACTTCTAATCCAACTTATAATATTATCACTATCATAGATGGTGGTACTCAGTTTATTACGGCTGGATCTGGAAAAATTATTAATTTAAAAGTTTCAAATAGTGCAATTTTAGGTTCGATATTAACTCCTGGTGAAACTTCATATTCTGAATGGTTTCAAGCTAATAAAGCGACTTTAAGACTTAATAAAGTAGTACCAAATTTGAAAGTAGTAGATTATCAATCACCTATTTACACTTTAATCACTCCTAGAGCTACTAAAATAGGTAGTAATAATCAGTTTTTATTTCATTATAAAATGAAAAATACTAGTGGTATTGATTTAACTAATTTTAAAGGTACCATTAATATCCCTGATGGGATGCATGTAAGAGCTCTTAAATTATCAGAAATATCAGGTCTATCATTTCCTATTGCCATTAATTATACTTTAAATGATGGTAGTATTAAAAGAATTACGGTATCAGGTACTGCTATGGTTAAACCTAGTCAATTACAAATTTATGATCATAATACTTGGATTACCAAGATTGAATATGAAATTACTAATTTAAATATGTTAACAGGACTTTATGGAACATCTTCAACTTTTTATTATAATTCGGACGTAACTTTTTTTGGTGATATTGCTTCAACTTATGATGATGGTACCCCAATTAATAATGGTGATCAATTTGCGATATCAGCTACGTATATTGGTGATGAGATGGATGATCCCTCTTTACATGATTATGAGCTAAAAAGTAACTATCGTAATTCTAATACCCAGTTTTTTGAAAATGGAACTTTAAATGTTCAAGATTATCAATCGCAATACAGTTATGGGGATAGTTTTTATGTTGCTCCAAATTTATCAGCTGTTCCTTATATAGCTGCTCATTCAATAAGTAGTTATGAAAATCCTAGTTATTATATTAGAATTCCAGAGGAATTTACAGTTGATGTTGCTGGCTTTATTGCTGCATTTAATGCTACAGGCAAAACCCCTAATATTTCTAGTCGAATTGATAGTATGGGTGCTACTATTATTCATGTTGAATATTATGGTAGCCCTGGTGATAGTAGTTATGGTATTTTAAATTACTGGACTGATGATTTTGTTGGGGAAAATAACTTTCTTTCATTATATAATGGGGTGGCTGCTCCTCGTTTAAAATTAACAGTAAAAAATGGTATTACAGCCAAAAACTATGCTTTATTATATGACAATAATTATGTTGGTCTAACATTTGATAGATACTCATTACCTAGTGGTGATATTATCCAAAAAAGAATGACTTCACAAAGCTATCTTGATATTTTAGATATAAATAATAATTTTTCAACTAGTGATTATTTAATGAGATCCCTACAACAAATTAATGATAATATCAATAACATCAACATTGTTTCACCAATCATTTATACCGTTTTTGGTGATACTAAAAGTATGATGGATAGTAGTTGGTTAACTTTTGATTCAACTAATCTTGATACAACAAGTAGTAATTATTTACCTAATTCA
>JAITPW010000012.1 GCA_031289255.1 Bacilli bacterium | reverse complement strand
TTTTCAGTTGATGAACGAAAAAAACTGGTCAGTATTGTTACGGAACACTTGCCTAATATTGAAGTTGATTCGTCTTTTAATTTAAGTGTTGATTATGCTAAAGAGAAACAAGCTCATTTTATTGTGAGAGGTTTACGAGCAATTTCAGACTTTGAATATGAATTGAATATCTTTGCCACAAATAATCATTTAGCACCTGAGATCGATACCGTTTTTTTAATGACTAGATTAGAGAATTCATTTGTTTCATCAAGTGGTATTAAAGAAATGGTTTATTATGGAGCAGGAGCACAAGGATTAGTTGATAGTCGAATTGAAAAAGCTATTAAAGATAAATATTTATTAATAAAGGGTGATTAAATGTATTTAAAAAAAGTAGAAGCACTAGGATTTAAATCATTTGCGAATAAAGTAAGTATTGATTTTACACCGCAAATAAATGGGATTGTTGGGCCTAATGGTTGTGGTAAATCAAATGTTGTTGATGCTATTAAATGGGTCTTAGGAGAACAATCAACTAAAAATCTTCGAGCACAAGGGATGGTCGATGTCATATTTTCTGGTTCTCAAGATTATAAAAAACAAAATATGGCTGAAGTAACCTTAACTTTTGATAATAGTGATCAGGCTTTAAATATTGCTTATGAAGAAGTAGCGATTACCAGAAGATTATATCGTAGTGGTGATTCTGAATATTATATAAATAAAAGTAAAGTTCGTTTAAAAGATATTGTTGATTTGATTATGGATACCTCTTTAGGGAAAGATTCTTTAGCGATGATTTCACAAGGTGGTATTTCTAATTTTGCGAATGCTAAACCAATTGAAAGACGACATATTTTTGAAGAAGCAGCCGGAGTAAGTAAATATAAGAAAAGAAAAATTGAATCGCTACGTAAACTTGAAAGAGTAAATGAAAATTTATTAAGAATAAATGATATTGTTTTTGAAATAAGTACACAATTGCAACCCTTAAAAAATCAAGCTGATAAAACTAAAATATATTTAGAACGTAAAGAAAAATTAGAAAAAATAGAAGCTAGTGTTATTGTTTTTGAAGTTAATGGTTTTGAAGAAGAACTAAAAAAAATTAATACTAGCTTACTAACATTAGAAAGCGAATTAGTTTTAAATGAGAATAGTTTATTAAATGAAGAGAATAAATTAGTTACTTTTAAAAAGCAATTAGCAAGCTATGATGAAAACATTGCTTCTTTGCAAGATTGTTTACTTAAGAAAGTCGAAGAGATTAGTACTTTAGAAAAACAAAAAAATCAACAAGATCAAAATAAAAATGAACTTATAATAAATGATATTGATAAGATTAAAAGTAATCTTGATTTATTAGATAATGAAATTAATACCATTAATATTAATATAAAAAGTTTAAATGAAGATTTAGTTTTAATTCAACAAGATTATACGATGCAAAAAGAACAGTACCATAATAAGCAACAAGTTATTATCAATAATCAACAACGACTTCATGCTTATCAAAGTAAAAAAGATGTTTTAGAAAATATTATGAATAATCAAAGTAATTTATTTGAAGGTGTTAAAGCAGTCCTAGATGCTCGTAATTCTTTAACAGGTGTTATTGGTATTGTTAATGATTTATTTAATGTTGAAGAACTTTATCAAAATGCTATTTCAATTAGTTTAGGTCCTTCTTTACAAAATATTGTGATGAATGATAATGATGATATTAAAAGAGCGATTACTTATTTAAAAAATAATCAAGCTGGTCGAGCTACATTTATACCTTTAGATAGCATTAAACCTAAAAATATTAAAGATGAAGATTTATTTGTAGCTCAGAATATTAAAGGATTTATTGATATAGGAACTAATTTAATCTCTTTTAATGAAGAGTATCAACCAGTCTTTGCTTATTTACTTAATAATACTTTAATTACTGAAGATTTTGATAGTGCTTTACAAGTCAGTAAAGCTTTAAATCGTAAGTATAAAATAGTGAGTATCGATGGTGAAGTAATAAATCCTGGTGGAATTGTTACAGGAGGAAAACGACGTAAAGAGAAAGGTAATATTTTAACAATAAAGAAGGATGTTCTTAAATTAGAGGAAGAGATTACTAAACTAAATAATAATATAGCAAGTGAACAAAATGAACTACTTAGTATTGATTTAAGAGTAAATGAGCTTCGTAATAAGGTAAATCAACAAAATGTTAGTATCGTAAAACTCGAACAAGATTTATCTCATAAAAGAACAGCTTTTGAAAATAATAAAAATGATTATTTTAAACTAACTAATACTGATTATAATAATGAAAATACTTTATTGAATGATATTGATTACTTATTGCAAGCTTCATTATTAGAAAAAGAAAATATTCTAGCTAGTCTTAAGAGTTTTCGAGAATCTTATTTAGAAATTAATAAAGAGATTAATCGGGTTGATAAAGATAATAAAAGTATGCAACTTGATATTAATGAAATTAAACAAGAGTTAAATAATTTAAAAATTACTAAGAATACTTTAGAGATGAAGATTGCTAATAACTTAGAAAGATTAGCTCAAGAATACCAATTAACAATCGATAATGCTCGTGAAAAAATGATTATTGAATTAGATTGTGTTCTGGCTAAAAAAGAAGTAGATCAATTAAAAAGAGAGATTGCTAAATTAGGACCTATTAATCTTCTCGCTGTTGAAGAGTTTGATAAATTAAATGAACGTTATGAGTTTTTATTAACCCAACAAACGGATTTAACTAATGCTAAAGATGAATTATTAGCAACGATTAATGAGACTGATAAAATCATGGTTCATAAATTTAAGAAAACGATTGAAGATATTAATCAAGAATTACCTATTACTTTTAAGAAATTATTTGGTGGTGGTAGTGCAACATTAGAATATACTGATCCTAGTAATATTTTAGAGACTGGTATTGAAATTATTGCGACACCACCTGGTAAATCAATTCAGAATTTATCATTATTTTCTGGAGGAGAAAAAGCTTTAATTGCTTTATCGGTATTGTTTGCTATTTTAAAAGCTCGTCCTATTCCTTTAAGTATTCTTGATGAAGTAGAAGCGGCTTTAGATCAAGCTAATGTGCAAAGATTCGCTAAGTTTTTAAAAGAATTTAATGCTAGTACGCAATTTATTGTCATAACGCATCGTCCGGGAACAATGGAAGAATGTGATGTCTTATATGGTATTACAATGCAAGAAAAAGGTGTTAGTAAAATGATTAGTGTTAAATTAGAAGAAGCAAAAGATTTAATTGCATAAAAGGGAGTTTAAATAATGGATAGTAAAAAGAGTTTTTTTAAAAAAATAAGTGATAAACTTTTAGGAAATAATACTAGTACTAATGATAAATATTTAGCTGGTTTAGATAAATCACGAAGTAGTTTTACTAATTCAATTAATAATTTAGCGGCTAGATATCGACGTATTGATGATGATTATTTTGAAGAATTAGAAAATATCTTAATCATGGCTGATGTTGGTATTAATATGGTTATGAATATTATTGAAGAAATAAAAAAAGAAGTTAGGATTCAAAATATTACTGATCCGCATTTAATAAATGATTTAATTGTTGATAAGATGTTTGTTATCTATGCCAATCAGGGTTATATGGCAACAACTTTAAATATCAATAATGAAGGTTTAAATGTTATTTTAATGATTGGTGTTAATGGTGTTGGGAAAACGACTACTATTGCTAAATTAGTTAATTTATTAAAGAAACAAAATAAAAAAATTTTACTAGCTGCGGCAGATACTTTTCGAGCTGGAGCCATTAATCAACTAAATGAATGGGCGAATAAACTTGAAGTTGATATTATAAAAAAAGAAGAAAATAGTGATCCTAGTTCAGTAATCTATGAAGCTCTACAATATGGCAAAAATAATAATTATGATGTCTTAATTTGTGATACGGCGGGAAGACTACAAAATAAAGTAAATTTAATGAATGAATTAGATAAGATCAAAAGAGTAATTCAAAAAGAAGTTAATAATGGTCCTCAAGAAACATTATTAGTTATTGATGCAACAACTGGTCAAAATGGGGTTAATCAAGCTAAAGTATTCAAAGATATAACTGATGTTAGTGGTATTGTTTTATCAAAAATGGATGGTAGTGCTAAAGGTGGTATTATTCTTGCTATCAAAGAATTATTAAATATTCCTGTTAAATTTATAACGACTGGGGAAAGTATTGAAGATATAGAAGAATTTGATCTAGAAAACTATATTTATTCATTATGTAAGGATTTGTTTAATGATTGATTTAAAACAACAAGAATATTATCATGAACTTTTTGATTTATATCATTCTCTTTTAACAACTAAACAACAAGCATACTTTAACTTATATTTCTTTGAAGATTTATCATTAGCGGAGATTGCCGAAAATGAAAATGTTTCTCGTAATGCCATTCATCTAAATATTAACAAAACCATTAAATATTTATTATCATATGAACAAAAATTACAGCTCTATCATAAATATCAAGAAATTGTTCAACATATTGAAGATGAAAATTTACTAAATGAGATTACTAATATTTTAAAAAAGAGTGATTAAGTAAAGTTGAAATTATATAATCATATTTATTGTTTTAAAACAATAAATATGATTTTTTTAATAAATATTAAAATATTTAATCATTATTGATAATAAAGCCAGTTTATGGTTATTGGGTACTTTGGACATTTTATAATATATTGCCTAAAAAATAATTATTTTTATAATAATATGTAATATTTATTATACTTTTTGATGATTATTTATTATTAATTATATTCTTAGGCTAATATTTATTTTATAAATATTTATAATTTTTATCTATTAGTATGAATTTATTATTATAAATACTAATTATTGAGTAATACTAATTTAATATTAATATTAAACTATCAAATTTTAAATAATGTTTATTTTATGTTACAATATGAACAAGGAGGAAAAGAAGGAGGTAATAAAATGAACAAACATTTAAAAATTTATTTAAGTATTATTGGATTAGTATTATTTATAGGAATATCGAATATTATATATGCAAGAAATGTTACCGGTTTTAATGTTTCTACTAATACCAATGGCACATATACCGGATATCTTAAAAAAACTAGTAATGGTGGAAAATGGGCGGTCCATTTTTCTAATACATCTTCGCAACATAAAGTTTGGGCAAGAATGGAAGACGCTAATGGTAATTGGTATGGTTCAGTAAGTGAAGTGACAGGTGGTGAAAAAAGACTAGTTGCGACAAGTGCTAAGAAGAATGTTTCTTATCGGATGAAAACAGGACGTAATGTAACTGCTTGGAGTGATGGTAATGTTAAAATTGCTGGCTCTTGGTCACCAGATGAAAAATAGAAAGATAGAGAAATAAACAAATTTAATAATTCTTCCTCCTTATATATTTAGTAAAGGAGAATTATATGAGAACATCTTTTATTTTAAAACAAGAATATAAATTTTTATTATTAATATTTTTATTAAGTAGTATTATTTTATTTTTTTCTTATATTTCAATTACTGGTGCCTTAGACATGTTTAATTCTTTAGTGTTGGTACCAGCTGATTATGGTTATCCCAAAAGTTTAGTTCCGGAAATGTGGCAAGTGTTTATTAAATCATTTAATGGTATAACAGCTCCATACTATATTAGAGATTTATCGCCATTAGTTGCTTTTGTAATCTGTTTATTTTCACCGATTATTTATAGTAAATATAAGGAAAGACTTTTAGTATATTATATTGGAAAATCAAATAATTATTATAAGTATAGGAAACATCTTTCTTTAAAGATTGCTATCATAATCGCTTCTATTTTTACTCTAGCAATGATTACTATTATTATTATATGTTATATTATTAATCCAACTATAGAAGTAGAAAATATAAAAGAGGTTTTTGCTAGTTATTATAATACTAAAATGTTATTTATTGATATAATTTTTAAAAATAATATTCTAATAATGATTTTTTTCCTTTTCTTTAATTTTTGGTTATTTGAATTTATTTTATGTTGGTTTGCCAATTTTCTCTATGATTATTTAAAAAATATTGTCTTTGTCATGCTAGTAATGTTTATCATCTTTTATATAATACCTTTTTTAGCATTTGATAATATTTATCTAAGACCATTCGTCTTAATCACCGCTGTTTTTACTAATTATAATGCGAATATGATGTGGTATCACTATTTTCTTCCTTATCTTCAACTTGTTATTATTTATTTAATAGTAAAGCGGGTGAAAAAATATGAAATATAAATATCACATTCGCTTATTACTAGCTTTATTCTTATTAATAATATTAGCTGTTTGGAATTTCTATAGTGATCCATATTATCTTAGCACTTATAATTCGATGTATGAAATAAATGTTTTGAATTATCGTTTATTTACTTTATTATTTTATGCCTTAGTATTCTCATCTTTTGTTCCAATTATTAGTTTTTATTCATATAAAACTAATTCATTATTCGATGCTAGTTTGAAATATTTTAAACAAAATTATCTTAAGCAAGTTTTACTTCCTTTTTTACTAATTGAATTAGTAATTTTATTTGCTAATATTTCTTTAATTGATATTAGAGTAATGGTAATTCATTTATTAGTACTTTTAATATTTATTACCACAATGTTTATTGTTACTATTATTTTAGCAAGAATGTTTAAAGAATATACAATCTTTATTATTCATTTTGTGATAATATTTATTGGTTTTGTTCTATCATTATCGATTATTAGTATCGATTTAAATTATTTATTTGGTTCGATGTTTGATCAAGATTTTAGTATTATCATATTTTCATTATGTTATTTTATATTAGCTTTCTTATTAATTAAAATTAAACTATTATTTGATTATATTAAAACCAAAAAAAGATTATTATTATTAATAAGAAGAGTTGTTTTATTTTTTATTTATACAATTGGTATAATAATATTTATTAAAACATTATTAATATCGACCCATAATGATTTAGAAAAAAAATTTAATAATATTTTAAGTATTTATCAATTAAGACATAATGATATTTTTAATTTATCAAAGTTTATTGCCTTAGTTTGTTTTACTGTTATCTCAAGTACGCCATTAATATTTATTATTCATAATTTACAAAATGGAGCTAAGAATATCATGATGTGGCATACTAATAGTGTTATTCAAATAAAAAAATATCTTTATCTTACTTATTTAAAGAAAATAGCATTTGTTATTATTAGTGAGTTAGTCATTATCTTAGTGATGTTATTCTATTTAAAGATACCAATTTATTCAACAATATTAGATTTAATAATATTTGATTTATATTTTTATTTATTAGTAGTTATCATATTAGATTTATTTTCTAATAATAAGAATATAGCAATAATTATGTTTTTACTTTTTTTATTAGTGAAAATAGTAATTTTAAGTTCAATTTAGGAGGAATAATGATGATAAAATTAGAAAATGTTGTTAAAAAATATGGAGAGAAGATTGTTATTGATAATGTATCTATTACTTTTAATAATCATAAGGCTTATGGTATATGTGGTCCCAATGGTGGAGGAAAGACCCAATTACTTAAATTAATTTGTGGTTTTATTAAAGCTAATAGTGGGAATGTTTATCAAGATGATATCAAAATAAGAAATAAGAATAATTTTATTAAAGATGCTGGTATCATCATTGAAAATCCAGCTTTTATTAAAAATCTTACCGTCTTAGAAAATTTAGAATTAATTAGAAAAATTAAAGAAAAAACAAATAAAGAAGAACTAGATGAATATATTAAGTACTTTAATCTTGATAAATATAAATTTTATTTGTATAAAAATTTATCTTTAGGTACTAAACAAAAAATGTTAATAATTCAAGCATTAATCGATCGTCCTAAGATATTAATTCTTGATGAACCATTTAATGCTTTAGATCAAAAAACTTGTGATAAGTTTATTGCCTATTTAAAAGAATATAAAAAAAATAATTTATTAATATTATGTTCTCATGGAAAAGAAGAAATAAATTTAATTTGCGATGAAATATATCGTATTGAAGAAGGAGAAATTACTAATCATGAAAAAATTTAGTTTAAGTATTATTGGAATAGTATTAGTTTTACTATTAAGTGCGTGTTCATCACGAAATGAATCAGATTATATTTTTTGTAAAAGCTTTCAAGACGTTAAATATGATCAAACAAATAATGATTTAATAAATAAAGATAATAATGTTGGTAAAAAGTATTATGAATCATTAAGTGATAAAAAACAAGAAACGACTGGTGGTGAAGCTTCGAAATGTTATTTAAATGATAATTATAAGGTTTTAGTAGTACTATATAAATATCAAGATAAAGAATATGTTCATGATATCAATTTTTCATTTAAAAAAGATACTACTGAAAAAGATATTTTAAAAGTTGTAAATAATGCTTTAATTATGGATAACTATAAAAAAATAAGTTCAGATGAATATACAAAGCTTGTTAAAGATAAGAATTATATTTCTGAAATAAATAATTTAAACTTTGCGTATGAAGAAAATAAAAAAAATGTTACTATTTCTTATGCTATTTATCATACCGTTCAATAATAATAATATGAGGGAGAAGATAATTTATGAAAAAAATTAACTATATTATCATCATCTTATTAATAATTTTTAATGTATCGGGATGTAGTTTACGAAATAAACCTGATTA
>JAITPW010000077.1 GCA_031289255.1 Bacilli bacterium | reverse complement strand
GGTGATGGTGATTTAGCAAGTATTGGGATGGCTGAAACTGTTCATGTTGCGGCTCGTAATGAAAATATAACGACAATTTTTGTTAATAACGCCATCTATGGAATGACAGGAGGACAAATGGCTCCAACAACTTTGGTTAATCAAGTAACTACAACCTCACCTTATGGAAGAGCTTCTAAAAATGAATCAGGACCAATCCATATGGCTGAACTACTATCAACCATTAATGGACCCGCTTTTATCGCTCGTGTTTCAGTACATGATGTTCCTCATATTAAAAAAGCCAAAGAAGCTATTAAAAAAGCGTTTATGTATCAATTGGCCGGTAAAGGATTCTCATTAGTTGAAGTATTATCTACCTGCCCTACTAATTGGGGCATGAGTCCAATTGATTCATTAACATGGGTTAAAGAAAATATGTTACCAGTCTTTCCTTTAGGAACATATAAGGAGGTTGAATAAAAAATGGAAACAAAAATGATATTTGCGGGATTTGGTGGTCAAGGAGTGCTTTTAGCCGGACAATTAATTGCTGAAGCTGGGATGCAAAAAGGTAAAAACGTTTCATGGATGCCTTCATATGGACCAGAGATGCGTGGTGGAACAGCTAATTGTTCAGTTGTTGTCTCTGATGATATTATCGGGGCACCAATTATCTTAGATCCTGATATTCTTGTTGCTATGAATAAACCTTCTTTAGATTCAATGGAAAAAATGGTTGTTCAAGGTGGTACTATCATCTTTAATTCATCATTAATTGATGAAAATGAAATTAAGAAAATTAATGGCATTAATTATATTTCATTACCTTGTAGTGAGATAGCCTTAGAATTAAATAATCCAAAAGTTCAAAACATGCCCATTATTGGAGCAGTAATGGCGGTTACTAAAGCTTTTAGTGAAGAAGATATTAAAAAAGCTATGCTTGCTAAATTTGGTGAAAAGAAAGCTAAAATGATTGATTTAAATATGCAAGCTATCACAAAAGGAGCATTAGCTGCTCAAAAAGGAGTTTAATATGGCCAAAATCTTAGTTATCAATCCTGGTTCAACTTCAACTAAAATTGCCGTGTTTGATGATGAGAAAATGGTATTTGATGAAACAATTCGGCATAATGTTGAAGAATTACACCGTTTTAATAAAATACCACAACAAAAAGAATATCGTTACCAGGTTATTGAAGAAATATTAGCAAAACATGATTTAAACTATAGTGATTTTGATGCTTATGCTTGTCGAGGGGGCATTATTAAACCCCTTAAAAGTGGAACTTATGATATTAATGAGCGAATGGTCGATGATTTAATTAATATGGAAAGCGCTGCTATGCACGCTTCATGCTTATCAGGCTTAATTGGTAATGATTTAGCCAAGAAATACCATAAACCGGCCTATGTTGTTGATCCAGTAGTTGTTGATGAATATCAAGATATTGCTCGCATATCGGGAATACCTAGTAAACCACGAGTAGCGACTTGGCATGCTTTAAATCAAAAAGCTATTGCCCGGATTGCAGCTCAAGACTTAAATAAAGACTATGAACAAGCTCGCTTCATTATCGCCCATATGGGTGGTGGAATTAGTGTTGCCGCTCATCAAAATGGCTTAGCTATTGATTGTAATAATGCTATTCTCGGTGAAGGGCCAATGTCCCCTGAAAGATGCGGTTCAATTGCTGTTTCTCAAATTGGTGAACTAGCATATCTAGCCAATTATAATCAACAAGATATTGATGATTTATGTTCTAAAAAAGGTGGTATGGTGGCCTATTTAGGAATTAATGATATGCGTGATTGTGAACAACTAATTAAAGAAGGTAATCAGGAAGCTAAATTAATATTTGAAGCAATGGCTTATCAAGTAGCTAAAGAAATCGGTAGTATGGCTTGTGTTTTAAGCGGCCAAGTCGATGCTATTATCTTAACAGGAGGTATTGCCTATTCCCAAGATTTTACAAACTTAATTACCAAATATACTAAATTTATTGCACCAGTCTTAAAATATCCTGGTGAAGATGAAGTTTCAGCATTAGCAATCGGGGTTTTAAGAGTTCTAAATAAAGAAATAGAACCTAAAATATATTAATATTACAAAACTTAGAGAGGAGGAAAATATTATTGATTTAAAAACACCAATTGAAGTATCTGCCAAACATTTGCACTTATGCCAAGAACATGTTGATATTCTTTTTGGTAAGAATTATCAATTAACCAATAAGAGAGAACTATCAATGAAAGGTTACTATGTAACTGAAGAGACAGTTGAAGTCGTTGGTAAAAAAGGAAGTGCTAACTTCTCCATCCTTGTTCCTTTACGAAGTCAATCACAAGTTGAAATAGCTATTACTGATGCTATTAAGCTTGGCTTAGACCAACATATTAGAGAATCAGGCGATCTTGAAGGATCAGGTAGTTGTCTATTAAAAGGACCTCAAGGTGAAGTAACATTATCGCAAGGAGTCATCATCGCTGCTCGTCATATTCATATGAATACGAAAATGGCAGAAGAAAACAATTTAAAGAGTGGCGATTATGTCAATGTCCTTGTTGAAGGAGCCAGAGCATTAGTTTTTAATAAAGTATTAATTAGAACAGATGATAATTTTGATATCACTATGCACATTGATACTGATGAAGGTAATGCGGCTAATTTAAATAACAAAAAAATATTCTATGGAAAAATCTTTTAGGAGGATTACAAATGAAAGCATTAGAAAATATTACAAAAATGGATCACGAAATGGTATCATACTGTTTTGATAAGGAAACGGGATTAAAAGCAATCATTGCTGTTCACAATACTAAATTAGGACCAGCTATTGGTGGAACAAGATTTTATGATTATAAAACAGAAGATGATGCCCTATATGATGTCTTACGTTTATCTCGTGGTATGACATTCAAGAATTCAGTAGGAGGATTACATGCTGGTGGAGGTAAAGCCGTAATAATCGGAGATCCAAAAACTCTTAAAACACCAGCGTTATTAAGAAAATACGGAAGTTTTGTTAATAGATTAAATGGATCTTATTATACAGCTGAAGATATGAATATCAGTGAAGAAGATGTTGTTTATATTAATGAAGGAACTGAATATGTTGTTGGAAAAAAAGAAATCAGTGGCAATCCATCTCCTTTTACAGCTTTAGGTACTTACATGGGAATTAAAGCTAGTGCTAAAGAAGGTTTTGGTAGTGATTCTCTTAAAGGTTTAACAATAGCCATGTCAGGTGTCGGAGCTGTTGGTTATCCATTAGCTGAAATGCTTCACAAAGAAGGGGCTAAATTAATCGTTGCTGATACAAATACTGTTGCTACTGAAAGAGCAGCTAAAGAATTAGGAGCAACTGTTGTTGGCGTTAATGATATTTATACAGTTGAATGTGATATCTTTGCTCCTTGTGCAATGGGGGCTATTATCTCTAAAGAAAATGCTAAAGATTATAAATGTAAAGTAATTGCTGGATGTGCTAATAATGTCTTAGTTGATGATGAAGCTGGTGAAGAATTATATAAATTAGGAATTGTTTATGCTCCTGATTATGTTATTAATGGTGGTGGTGTCATCAGCTGTGGTTATGAAATAGAACCTGGTGGATGGGATAAGGATAAGGTAACTAATCTTGTTGAAAATATCTATTATACTTTAGAAAACATTTATAAAACTTCAAGAGAAACAAATACTCCTACTTATAAAGTTGCTGATGCTTTAGCAATGGATCGTATCAATAAAGAAGGAAAATAATTATTTAAGTATAATAAATGAAATGATAATAATATCAAACATTAATCATGGGTAATGTTGATAAAAGCAGATAGCTGTAATGAGCTATCTGCTTTTTAAATAGTTTGATATAATAAACGATTGTTTTCTAAAATGAAATCTATTTTATTTTCATCATGTAAATAACTTAAATAGTTTCTAATAGTTGAACCAATTAGTAAATATTGATTTAAGTCTAATTGTAAGTGATAATAATTAAAAATTTTTTGAAGAATCTCCTCAAAACCAACCTTATCAATAACTATCTTCATAATTAGAGAACATATCTCTTCAATTTTAGCTTTATTGAGCTTAATAACAGCTCTAATATCAGTGCTGATAATACCATGACTAGGAACAAAAATATACTTATTTAAATCATTTAACTTTAGTAATTCATCTAAAGTAATTAAATATTTTTTTATATCAAAAATATAAAATAAATGATACTTATTAATTATTTCACTGCTAAAAAGGGCATCGCCTAAGAAAATAACATCATCACTAGTAATAAAAGCTATCATATCTAAAAAATGACCAGGAACATCAAAATAGTTAATATCACTCTTTAAAGTAGCAATATCATTCATCATACTTGGTTTAGCCATTAAAAATTTATTTCTCATTTCTTTAATGGGGAAACCACCATATAATAATGACCCTTCTAAATCAGGATATTTACTAAAACATACTTCTCGATCTTTGCCATAAGCTAAACATTGATAATGATTTATTAAGTAAGCATTAGCTCCAATATGATCAGCATTAGAATGAGTATTCAAAATATATTTTAAAGTAACATCATTCTGTTCAAATAACATTCTTAATTTACGACCAGCATCTTTATCATTACCACTATCAATAAGGATAACATCATTATTTGTTTTAATAACCCCAATGTTTGTTTTATTCTCTAAACAATAAGTATTACCTCTAACATGTTTAAAACCATCCATTATTAATCACCTCAATTTCCATAATTATAGACTAAAATGAATACTTAAACAATAAAAAAACAATTAATACGATTAATTATTAATTGTTTTTAGTTATTATTACTTTGAAATAAATTTAGCAACCATCGCCGCAAAGCCACTGACATTACGAGATTGAACAATAACCTTACCAGTACCTCTAAAGCGATTTACTAATCCTTCACCACTAGTAAAGCCAAAAGTGCCACTAGCAGCTTCAATCTTATACTCTAATCCTGAAGTCCAAGCCACAACATGACCATTATCAATAACTTGATCATTACTACCATCTAAAGTAAGCACTGATAATTGTCCAAAACCATTAATCAACATCTTACCTTGCCCAGTAGCTTCCATGATAAATAAACCACCAGTTCCACCAAAGACCGCCTTACCTAATCCCTGTGATTTAGTTTTAATTTCAACTCCTAAATCACAAGCTAGAAAGACACCATCATTTAAAAACCAACTATTTTGATTGAATTCAATTTCCGCAATATCACCAATCATCCCTGGTGCTATCGCAATTTGAGCACCTGGAGCTGTACCAGTAGCAGTAGTCACAAAAAAACTTTCACCAGTAAAGGCTTTTTTCATTAATCCTCCCATGACACCACCATTAGTCTTACCTGTTAATTCAACTTTACCATTATGATAAGCCATTGCCCCATTTTCAATTCTAACTCCTTCACCTTGTTCTAGTTCAATTAAACATAAAGGTGCAAAATTTGAATCACTTTTAGTATATTTCATACAAGAAACCTCCTTATTAACATGATTAAATTATATAAAATAAATTACTAAATATCAATAACTATCAAAAATAACTTGATATTATCATAAATTATTTATATAAATATAAATTTATTAAATAAAAACGGCTCCTTTAATAAAGCCGTTATCTTTAACATATTAGTAAATAACGCTTAAGACAAGTCTTTATAAGCTCCTAATTAATAATATAGGTTAAATAATTAATATCTCATAAACTATTCCATAAAAGTATAACCAGTCCCCCATATTGTTAAGAGATTTTTCTTGTAAGTACCAAGCTTAATTCTAATGGTTTTAATATGAGTCTCAATCGTTCGATAATCATCAAGATCATAACCCCATACTTGATGAGATAATTCTTGACGCGATACCGTATTATTAACATTTGTAAATAAGGTATTGAGAATAGCACATTCAATCTTGGTTAAAGCAATTCTTTTACTGTCGATCATCAACATACTATTTTGAAAATTAAATATTAAATCTTGATAGTGATATTCTTTTAAGAGTTTCTTATCATTATTAAGTTGATTCATGATTTTATTGACTAGATAACTATTATCAATAGGATAAACAAAATAATCAGTTGCTCCTATTTTAAAGACCGTATTAATAATATCATTTTGATATTGATAATCCAATAAATAAATAATACCTGAAAATAATTTACGAACTTTAGTAACAACTTTATTAATATCAACATTATTCTTATCATTGAGAATAAGGATAACTTGATATTTATCAAAAGCAATTAAAGAAATATCATTGTAATAATCAATCAACATATTATCATGGTTAAAATTGTTTATTACTTGGTTATTATAATTTAAACAAGCTATTTTGATCATGATAATCACTCCTTAAAAGCATTATACCTTTACCATTTTCATTAAGGAATTTATCATTGAAATAATTCAGTTTTATTTCAGAATACTAAAATAAATTTCAGTATTCTGAAATTTATTTATTATCATCTAAATATTTAATTACCTGTTGGGCAGCAATCGCTCCATCACTGGAAGCTGTTACTATTTGTCTTAATCCTTTATCAATAACATCACCGGCGGCATAAAGACCAGGAATAGCTGTTCTCATATTAGCATCTACATTAATATAACCTTGTTGATTAGTTATTCCTAAGTCTTGCACAAAATTAGTAATGGGATCTAAGCCAATAAAAGGAAATAACCCATCACTCATTAATGATTGTCTTTCTTTAGTATCAACATTTTCTAGAATAATATTTTTTAAAACAGTATCACCTTGTATTTCAATGGGAATGTGTTTGAGAATAATATTAATTTTAGAATTATTTTGAATATCCTCTTGAACAAGAGCATCAGCTCGAAAGACATCACGTCTAATCACAATATTTACTTGTGAAGCAAATTTTGCCAAATAAATAGCTTCTTCTAAGGCCGAATTACCACCACCAATAACTGTAACAACTTTATTTTTAAATAAAGCTCCATCACAAACAGCACAATAACTAACACCTTTACCGGCAAACTTCTCTTCGCCAGGTATCCCAAGTTTTCTTTCAACGGTTCCTGTTGCGATGATGATGCTTTTAGTTAGATAAGTTTGGTGATCATCAGTGATGATTTTTTTTATTTCACCATCTTCGATACGACTAACATGACCAGCTTGATATTCGACCGCTAGTGAGTTGATGTGATCAAACATTGAAAAGGCTAATTCAGGTCCTGTTGTTTGTTTTAGACCTGGCCAGTTTTCTATTTCAGCTGTTTTAATCATTTTACCACCAGGTGAAACAGCTTCGATAATCATAACTTCTAAACTAGCTCTTTTAGCATAAATCGCCGCACTCATTCCGGCTGGTCCTGCTCCTATAATTATTAAATCATATATTTTATTATTCATTATTTAACCTCATTTCTTGTAAGATATTATTTTGATGGTTTTTATCAAAACGATAAAAGAGATAAACACACCCACATATTATTATTAATGATACTAACTGAGCGGTTTTGATACCACTAATCATAAGACTATCCATTCTCATTTGTTCAATAAATATTCGACCAAAAGAATAGAATATTCCATATAATAGTGCACTCTGTCCTATTTTCAAGGGCACATATTTAATTATTAAGCGAATTATTATGAACACTATTAAACAATAAATACTTTCATATAAAAATGTTGGGTGATGATAAACCCCATCGATAAACATTTTATCAATTATAAATTGAGGAATATGATATTTATGTAAATCAAGTACATTGATGATTCCACCATAAGCCTCTTGATTAAAGAAATTACCCCAGCGACCACAAGCTTGTGCAATTAAAATATAAGGAAAAATAGTATCGGCAACATCCCAAAAATCATAATTTCTTTTTTTAAAATAGTAATAGCCATATAAACAACCAGCAATTAAACCACCATGTATTGCTAGTCCACCTTCCCATACTTTAATCATCGCTAAAGGATTATCTAAATAAGCTGGTAAAGAAAAAATAATATACCAGATGCGAGCTCCAATGATCCCAATTAGTAGAACATTTAAAAAAAACTCATTAAAATCTTTAGTATTATAACCTTTTCTAGCCCATTCACGATTAATTAATAAATAACTGATTAAAGCACCACCTAAAATACAAAGGGCATAATAAGCAATGCTTACTGGTCCTAGATGAAGAGCTTTTTCACTAAACATTAAACTCACCAGCTTTTATTACTTTTTTTAAACGTTTATTAAAATCTTTACGATCAAACATAATAACTTGATTACACCCTAAACATTTAATCTTAATATCAGCTCCAACTCTAATAATTTGCCAATACTTAGATTTTTTACAAGGATGTTGTTTTTTTAATTCGACAATATCATTCAATTCATATTCTAACATAGTATCATTACTTTCTTTTTAATATTATTTTTTTATTTAAAACAACAATTTTACTTATCTTTCGATTATTCACAATACAAACATCACCAGCAGCATTCTTAATAATAACATAACGGGATTTTACTTCGCTCACTTTACCAACAAAACTTTCTATTTCAACATAATCACCAACATCAAAAGGGGCTGTAAAAACAATATATAAACCATTCGTAATATCTTTTATGGGATCTTGAAATATATAAGTTATTAAAACACCAATAAATCCAGCTGAAGTTATTATCATTGTTATTTTAACATGATAAATAATTAAAATTAAAAAGAAAGCAATAATACAAATAATAATTTTAATAATAGTACTGATAATATTACAATAACTTCTTAATAAAACTTTCATTTTCCTTTTATTATTATCATTTACTAAAATCATCACGATCCGATCAACTAATTTAGGTATTATTAAACAGATAATTAAAGTAATAATGATAATAGCAATCATCAGAATCAATTGATTATTACTTAAATATTTAATAGTATCATTAATATAATTATTATTCATTATAATCATCCTCTCTAAAATATCGGGGGTGTTGATATCCAAATAATCTTAGTCAGTTTATTGGTCTTATTAAAAAGATAATGTTCACTAGTCCCTGTTACATAAAAACTATTATTCTTACATAAACTAAATTCTTTTTCATTATAATGTAAAGAAACTTTTCCCTCAATAACAAACCCAAAAGCTTCACCTTCAAAAGGCAAAACAATATTACTTTTTTTATGAGGAGATAATTCTAATAAGATTGGTTCCATCATATTCTTTTGGGCATTACTAACTAACCAAGTGATATTATAATCATCATTCTCTAAAACAAAACAATCTTCTTCCTTAAAAACTACTTTCTTCTCATCAATACTAGCATCAAAAAAAGCTACTGGTGTTGTTCCTAGTACTTCTAAAATATCAAGTAGGGTCTGAACTGATGTCGTTGTTTTATCTCTTTCTAATTGTGATAAAAAGCCCTTAGTAAGTTCTGTACGATTAGCGAGTTCTTCTAAAGTTAAACCATTCCTTAATCTTAATCTCTTTATTTTAGTTCCAATATCCATCTTAAAACTCCTTTTGTGAATAATTATCTAATTTGAATAATAATGGTAAGACAATGACTAATAACGCCATTAATAAATAGACCATGAATAAAAACTTTAAATTGATTACATCCATGATACTTGAAGAAAATTTACTACATAAAGCAATAAATAATAAACTCATAACCCCAAAAATATTTAATACTAAACCATTTAATCTTACTGAAGTACTTACTTTAAGATAAGCTGGATTAAATGGTAATATCAATCCAAAAATAATCGGATCTAAGATAGCTGTGGCATAAATAATAATGGGATTATTACTGATAAAAATTACTAACATTTTAAGACTTAAACATAGTCCAATGCTCATAATATAATATTTATCTTTTGTTCTTTTACGAAATTCATTCGCAAAAAAGATCATTAAAAACTCACCAATAACTAAGATAGCCGTAATAAAACTATAAACTTCAACCTGACCTTTTAATTCTAAAATTCTAAAATTTAAGAAAGGTGGTACACTATAAATTAATACATAAATAATAATGGCAATTATTAAATATTTTATTGCATTGGGATATAAAAGTAGTTCTTTTAAAGAAATTTTTTCTTTTAATGCTATGACCTTTTTGATATTTGGTAAAAGAAATAAATTAACAATCGCCAGTATACATACAATATACCAGATTATTAAAAAAAGATAGGGAGCATTCATTACTAAAAAGCCATTTATTAAAAATGATAACCCCCATCCAATTGATCCAAAACTACGAAACTTGCCAAATGCTAAGTTATTAGCATTAGCAATCTCAACCATCATATTATCACCAATCGTATACATTGCCATTCGATTTAAATAACACAACCCAACAGCAATACTGACAATAATAATATTATTGAAAAAAAGCAACATTAAGATTGCTCCACTCATTATTAAAAACTCGATAATTAAAGCATCTTTTTCATTCTTTAATTTATTAACTAATAAATAACCTAGAATAATTCCCCCTATCGCAAATAAGCCGGCAATAAAAAGAATAGTTCCAAAGACATTACCATCATAATGATAAAATGTTTTTAAAAATAAAGGTAAAAACACTAATAGAATTGAATTAAAATAGTCAGTAGTGACATAAAATAAGCGAGCATTCTTAATCATGATTAATGATCTCTAATCGTAAATAAAACTAAGGTATTAGGACCCGTATGAACACCAACTGCAAAACAGAGATCCATTATTTCTACTTTAGTTTGCGGATGCATTTTTTCAATCATCGCTTTAAGGATTGGGGCATCATCATCAGCATCAAAATTCCCAATAACAACTTCATATTCACTAGCAACAATATTTTCAAAAGCAGTTTCAACAACTCGTTGTAAAGCTTTTTTACGAGTTCGCACTTTATCATAAGGAACAACGCGTCCCCCCATTTCTTTAGCAGTCATAACCAACGGTTTAATTTTTAATAATGTTCCAAATTTAGCACTCACTAAAGATATCCGTCCCCCTTTTTGAAGATACGTTAAATCATCAACAACTGCATAACAATTAGAAACATCAAGCATATGTTGAACTTTATTTTGAATATCAACTAATGATAAACCCTTTTGAACTTCTTCTTTAAAAAGTTTTAAAGCTTTAATTTGCATCGCCCCTGCTCCCTTAGAATCTAAGTTAACAATCGTAATATTTTTTTCAATAGCAACACTATAAATAACATTTTGCGTTCCTGATAAACCACTACCAATACAAGCACATACTAAAACATCATAACCTTTAGCAATAATTTCATCTAATAATACTTCAATCTCTCCAGGACTGGGTTGTGAAGTAATTACTTTTTTGGCCTTATAAATTCGTTTAATTAATGCTTGGCGATCATATTTACCATCATCAAGAATATCATCACTATCAATATTTATGTGTAAAGGAATAAAAAATACATCTTCATTATTGAAGAAATCATCCTTTTTACTAATTGAAATTGAACTATCAGTTAAATAAGCAATTTTCATTTTTCCACCTCAACCACATTATACACTATAAGCATTTAAAAAATAAAGTAATTCCCTTATCTATCACATTTAAGACATAATATTAGTTCCTAATAAAATAAAAATAACTAATAAAGCTTTTATTAATTATCATTATTATAAAAATAAGAACTTAGATTAAGTTCTTATGATAGTGTTCTTTGAGCATTATTTCTTTTTCTAGCAATGATAATACCAATAATAATAAATAATATCCCAAAACTTATTTGAATGATAATTGGTCCTAATATTGGCTTAAAGTTAAAAGAACTTAGCTTACTAATTTCATTATTTGCCTTAATATACCAATAAGGTGGTAAGATGCTGGCTAAAGATAACACAAAATCATTTAAATAAACTTGAGGAATAAAAGCTCCTGAGATAAAGCTTAATCCTAAACATAAAGTATTTTGGACAGCTGAAAGAATCTGCGTTTTAGTAATAATATTACCAATTAGAAAAGCTAAAGATATAATAGGAAATAAAAAGACAAAGCTATTAATAAGCATCATTTGATAGTGAATTGTCTTAATAGAATCATTAAACAATACTAAAGATAATCCACTTAATAATAACCAAATACTTAACCCAAAAATAATATGAGATATAAATAAATATTTATTTCTCTTACTTAAAGGCATGCTTGATATATTGGTTTTTTGATAAATAGCCGCTTTATTAAAGCTAATCATTACATACCCAACCCCCAGAATAATACAAGCAATTAAACTATAAGTATAGTTATTAAAATAAGATACCATTCCCTCATTAACACTACTATTTTCATATTTTAAGGAAGTCGTTTTGACATTCATATTTAAATTATCAGTAGTTAGTTTATTAATATTTAAATTATTATTATTAAGTTTTTTTAATATCTGATAAGTATTAATATAGTTATTAATTTTATTTTCTATTAAATAAGCATTAGTTGTTTTAGGATTATGATATGAAGTAAATTTATCATTATCAATTACAATAACATATTCAACGGCATCATAAAATAAAGCATCTTGAATATTATTTTTATTATCTGGTAATTTTTTAAGAGTATAATTATCCTCAAGAAAAGCTACAACACCTTGATCTAAGTCATTGCTGTTTTTTAAGACATAACCAATTTCGATTCGTTTATAGTCCTCATTTGTTAATGCAATCGAAGAGCTGGTATTAAACATCACAAATAACATAGCTATACCAATAAAGACAGCTAAATAAATGGCAATAATTTTCTTATAATAAATAATTATTTTTAAATAGGCATTAAATATTATCATATTGATTCCCCCTTAATAATAATAATGAAGCAATCATAAATAAAACAAACATGATACTTAGTGAAAGTAAATAAGGAATTGCCATCATTAAATCACCATAATAATATACTGAATATAAACTATCTGAAATTAAGGCTATCGGGTTCACAAATTTAATAGCAGGAATAATATTCTCTACTAAATATTTTACTTGATATGACATCATCCCTGCCAAAAAACACCAAAGCATCGTAATAGTAATAATAATACCTGTTAAAACACGCTCATTTGCACGAGTTAGAATACCTACAAAATAGCCAAAAGCGGTTGAACATAGCCCACCAATAGCACAGATAATCCCAATATCGAGTATTTGATTACCAAAATCAATATGTAAAAAATTAATCATATAAGATAATAAAACTACTAAAGCAATAGATACAAAGAGATAATTCGCAATAAAATCAGCAATTAATATTTTATATTTTCGATAAGGACTGACGCTTAAACGTAGTCCTTGACTAGATAAATTAGGTTGAATGGTAATAATACCAAAGGCTGAACAAAAAGCTCCATACAAACATGTCATCGCAATACAAGTATAAAAACTAATAACTAAAGGATTATTATTTTTTTCATTCATCGTATTATTAATGACATATTGTTTATTAAAATCTAAATCTTTAATATTAAGTTGCTCTAATTGATTAGGGCTTGTTTTAATAATAGTTGTCATTAAATTAGTAGCTTGTTGATAATTAGTTAGAAACTCTTGTAATACCATCTGATCTAATTCATTATTATTAATAATTAATTCTATTTTATTTTGATCATCAAAATTAATCAGTCCAGCTATCTTTTTATCATTTAATAATTTAATTCCACCCTCTTTAGTAACATCTTTTATTGTAAAAGTTTTGATATTATTAATTTCTACTTCTTTCATACTGTCTATCAAATTATTATTATTATTATGACCCGTAACTACCCCAACATTCATCATTTTAAAATCATCAGCAGAAGATATATTCGTAAAACCTAAATAAAAAAAAGTACACAAAATAATTGGAAAAATAATAATCCAAAATATCATACTTTTTTCCTTAATCAAGGAAACAAATCGATATTTAAAAAAAGTTATCATATCAATCCCTCAATTCCTTACCAGTTAATTTTAAGAAAACATCATTTAAAGTTGGTTGTTCACTAGTAATACGTTCATAATTAATATTATATTCTTTGAATAAAGCTAAAATACTTAAAAGATTTTGTTCTTGTTTATGATATTTAATACTTAATAATTGTTCCTGATAATCAATACTTATAAAATGATTGCTATCTTTTATTTTATTTAAAACTTCAATACTTAAATTATTAATTGTAAAGATAATTTTTTCATAAGTACTAACCATTTCTTTTAGTTCCTCTTTTGTCCCTTGGGCAATAACATGACCTTTATCAATAATAACAATTCGATCGCATAAGAACTCAACCTCTTCCATATAATGCGAGATGTAGATTATCGTAGCACCTTTTTCATTTAGTTTTATAATTCCTTCAAGAATATTATTACGACTTTGTGGATCAACAGCAACCGTTGGTTCATCAAAGAAAATTAAGGATGGTTTATGAACAATTCCACAAGCAACATTGAGACGGCGCAATAAACCACCACTTAGTTTACGAGGTAAAAATTTAGAAAACTAACTAATACCAACAAATTCCATGGCTTCTAAAACATATTGTTTGCGTAATTTTTTATCTTTAATATATAATCCACAAAAATAATTGATATTATCATAAACATTTAATTCTTCCATAACAGCTACCTGCTGAGGAACAACCCCAATTTCTTTTTTGATATCATAAGCATAAGGTGTCATTTTTTTATCAAATATTTTAATATTTCCACTTTGAAATCGCAACAAAGATAACATACAATTAATAGCTGTTGTTTTACCAGAACCATTTGGCCCTAATAAACCGATTATTTCACCCTCTTTTACTTCAAAATTAAAATGATCTAAAGCTTTAAAAGTCCCATAACTTTTACTTAAATTCTCTACTTTTATAATCATTATCTTAACCCCTCTCATTATTATTTTATATTAAATAGTTATTTAAAAATTAAATTTTATTCTCTTAACAATCTTGTTATTTCAAATTTTATATTAAAGTCACAAATTTATTCACGATAATGTTATAATACTACTTAGCTGAAAGGATGATTTTATGAAGAAAAAATATCTCCCATACTTAATAATACTAGGCTTAACCTTAATTTATTTATTTTTCTTTTCAGGTTATATGCAAATGTTTACTAATCTTAATAGTGGTATCTTTGGGATAGTCTCTTCCATAATTATCTATTACTATCTTTATATCATTTATCTTCTATACTTTAAAAAATATCAACTAAATAAAATTGAATTATCATTAATATTTAGCTCTTATTTAATTATTTCCTTATATTTATTATTCTTTAAAAATAAAATTTACATTGATTCTTCAACGATGGACTTAATCCCTTTATTCTTTTATCATGCTAATTCTTTTGAGTACACCATGATGATTGGCAATATCCTCATGTTCGTCCCTTTTGGTTGTCTTTATCAAAGATTTAATCTTAAAATAAGTTTCTTTTTTATTATATTACTAGGTTTAGTAATTGAAGGAACCCAATATATTTTTAAAGTAGGTGTCTTTGATTTATCAGATATTCTACTTTATACAATTGGCTTTTATCTTGGTTATCTTTATTTCATCATTTTTAAACATCATTCATTAAAGTATGAAAATCTATCTTATGATATAAGATTAATTATAACTTTAATGGCCATACTATTAATAATAGCTTTAATAATTGCTCGTCTCATTTTAAAATAAAAAGACCATTTTTTAATAGGTCTTTTTTTAGTAAATCTTTAGATTAATGTTTTATTTTCATTCTTTAACTATATTATTATTAGTACTATTTTCATTATTTGCATGAGGATAATTCATATCTAATGTTGGATTATTATTTCTAATTAAACTGATAATGACTAATACTAACATGGCCATATTATAAAATAAAAAGCCCAAGCTATAAATAGTAACTTCATCAAAACAATAGAGTGTAACTAAAACAATGATAATACTTAATAAAATAAGTAAAGCAATCTTTAAACCATTCTTATTCAAAAGATAACTCAATAAAGAAAGGATAAACTTAACTAATGCATATAAGAAAAATACCCCAAAGAGTAACAGTACCATCCGCACCATAAATATTTCATTAACTAAAGCAAAGCGACTATAAACAACAGTATTATGCCCTAAACTTCCCGAAAATACAAAGGCCAACATTATTAAAAACATTAATAAAGCAATACTCATTTCAATAGCACTAAATATCATCACAATTAATAACTTATTATCTTTTATAATCATTATTAAAACCTTCTTCTCTAAAAATCATTATACCTTTTCTTCTTTAAAATAGAAAGCTAAATAAAAAGGCTTATTAATATAATAAGACCTTCTTAAATAATTATAATTTAATACCATCATCTTTAGTAGTACTATTAGCTTCAGTATTATTTTCTTCTTTACTAATAGTTTCACCAAGATAAATAACATTATCACTCTTATTATTGTGGTCATTTTCAACCACATTTAAAGATTGATCTTTAATATTCTGATCATTATTTTGATAAGAATTAACATGCTCTGGTTGAATGTTAATAACTAATTTATCATTTTTATCTTCTTTATAACTTAAGATACATAAGGCTAATAAGAATATTTGATATAGTAAAAGTGCTAAAATTATTACATCAAATCCCGCAATACAAGCTAAAGCAAAATAACCAACATTGACTCCTATTAAACTAATTAAAGCAATTTTTAAACCTCTTTTGTTTTTTAGATATGTTATTAATGCTAAAACAAATTTAGCTACTGAAAGCAATACCATGATACTAAAAATGATTACTATAAGGTTAATTAAAGCATTATTATCAAAACCTAATTCATTCATTTGAAAATTATCATCAATCAACATTTGTTTAAAGGCATTAGTACGAGCAAATATCATCAGAATAATCCATATTAAAAGCATTAAACTCATTTCAATACCACTAACAATACTTACAATTAAAAGTTTTATATCTTTTTTTTGCATTTCCATTCCCTCTTTTCAACTTCTCTTATTATACATAAAGTATTAATATTTTACTAGTTAATATCATATATTTAAATAAATTATTGATAATTAAACCAACTTTCATCATTAGGATTATCTCTAAATTTTTTAATTCGTTCACTATCTTGATCATCAATATAATTATCTTCTAAAGCTACCCTTAATAATTCATCTAAATTAGTTAAAGTATTAAAAGGAATGTTATGAGCATTAAAATTATCAATGCTCTTTTTCATATTATAAGTAAAGATAGCTACAACCCCTAATACTTCAATATCATTAGCTTTTAGTACTTTAATACATTCAATACTTGATTGACCAGTCGATATTAAATCCTCAATTAATACGATTTTACTTCCTTTATTAAGATGACCTTCAATTAAATTATGGCGACCATGATCTTTAGCACTCCCTCTAACATAAGCCATCGGCTTTTTCATTAAATGAGCAATGATTGCAGCATGTCCAATCCCCGCTGTCGCTGTTCCCACAATAGCATCAACATCTTCATATAAATTATTAATTAATTCAACATAAGCCTCTTCAATTAAAGTTCTTGTTGCTGGATAAGATAAAGTTAAGCGATTATCACAGTAAATTGGTGATTTAATCCCACTGGCCCAAGTGAATGGTTTATTTGGTTGTAAAAAAACCGCTTTTATTTTTAATAATTCTTGTGCAATATTTTTCATTATTTAACCCTCAAATTCTTCTTTAATTTTTTGATACATCCCTACTCGATCAGTAGCTTTAGTAATCGGTCGGCCCACGACAATATAATCACAAGTTAATTGTGCAGCCATACTAGGTGTAGTCACTCTTACTTGATCATCACCATTACTTTGATATCTAATCCCTGGACAGATACAAAGAAAATCAAGACCACAAGCTAAATGAACCTGTTGGGCTTCTAAAGGTGAACAAACAATACCAGCTAAGCCGGCTCTTTGAGCATTTAAAGCATAACTAATGATAGTATCAATCATACTTTCCTTAATTAATAATTCATCATGTAACATTGTTGATGAAGTAGAAGTCAATTGACTTACTCCAATTACTTTGGTATCAGTATCTTTAAATACTTCTTGGGCTGCTTTCATCATTTGATATCCTCCAGCACAATGAACATTAATAATATCAATAGCTAGTGGTTTTAATACTTGTAGAGCACTAGCTACCGTATTGGGAATATCATGTAATTTTAAATCTAAGAAGATATGATGATTTAAAGCTTTTATTTCTTCAATGATATTTTTTCCTTCACTATAAAATAATTCCATTCCCACTTTTACAAAAATAGGTTCTTTAAAATACTTTAAAAAGCGCATTGTCTCCTCTTTATTTTTAAAATCTAAGGCAATAATAACCTTACTTACCATCATGTGCACCTCCAATAATTTCATTAAGATCATTAATCTGATATTCTTTCATCACTCTTGGTAAATTCTTAATAATTTTAGAACAAGCATAAGGATCAATTAAATTAGCACTCCCAACCTGAACAGCACTGGCTCCGGCAAGCATCATCTCAATAACATCCTCAGCATTTTCAATGCCTCCACAACCAATAATTGGTAAAGAACAAGCCTCATATACTTGATAGATCATTCGTAAAGCAATCGGTTTAAGAGCCGGTCCTGAATAACCACCCATTTTATTATGAATAATGGGTTTTTGGCTTTTTAAATCAATTCTCATTCCTAGTAAAGTATTTATTAAAACCAAACCATCAGCCCCAGCTTGTTCACAGACTAAAGCCATCTTCACAATATCACTAACATTAGGACTAAGTTTAATATATAATGGTTTTTTTATAACTTGTTTCAATTTTTTGATTAAGGCACTAAGCAACTCTTCGCTCTGCCCAAAAGCAATACCACCGTGAGCAACATTAGGACAAGAAACATTTATTTCTAAGATGCCTACAGCATCACATTTATCAAAAGCCAACGCACAAGCTAGATAATCATCAATACTTGAACCAGCGACATTTGCTATAACTTGATGCTGATACACTTCTTTTAATTTAGGTATTTCTTCACCAATGACCATATCAATACCAGGATTCTGTAATCCAACCGCATTAATCATCCCTGCACTACAATCAGCAATCCGTGGTAAAGGATTGCCATAACGAGGTTCTGGCGTCGTCCCTTTTAATGAGATACTTCCTAAAATATTAAGGTCATAAAATTTACTAAATTCATAACCAAAACCAAAGGTCCCACTAGCCGGAATAATAGGATTATTTAATATTAAATTACTTAAATTAATTTTAGTATTCATCTAAATCAAGCTCCCCTATTCTAAATACTGGTCCATCCACACAGATTCTCTTATATTGATGTTGTTTTGTTTGACAAGTACAACCAACACAGGCTCCAAAGCCACAACCCATTCGTTCTTCAATTGATATTTGTCCCTCAACTTTAAGATAGTTCTGTAAAGCTTTTAACATCGGCATCGGCCCACAAGCATAAGCATAATCATATTCTAAATGATGATTATTTAAATAATCGATGACATTACCTTGAAAAGATACTGATTTATTTATCGTGGTAACTAATGGTTGGTATTCTTGATAAATATGTTCTTCAATATCATTTAAGCCAATTAAAAAAGTAACTTTATTATTAGTTGATAATTGTTTAATTAATTCTAATAGTGGTGGAATTCCAATACCACCCCCAATAACTAAAACTTGTTTATTTTTAACTAATTCAAAACCATTACCTAAAGGTAAAAGGATATCTAAGTAATCATCTTTTTGATAAGTACTTAATATTCTCGTACCTTTACCTACTATTTTATAGATAATCTCAAAATAATCTTTCTCTATCTTACTAATCGAGATTGGTCTTCTTAAATAAACATCTTTAATTTTAATATTAATAAACTGACCAGGTAAAGCTTGTAAAGAAGAAGCTAAGGCCATTTTATAAATGTCTTTAGCAAGTCTTTCATTACTAATTATTCTTATTTGTTGGCAAGTAATTTTTTGATTAGATTGGTTCAACATTAAGACCTCTTTCTTCTAATATTGATAATAGTACTTTCACAGTATCTAAACTAGTAAAGGTGACGATATTATGAGAAGCAGCTGTTGTTCTAATTAAATAGCCATCATTACTAGAACTAGTTCCAGTTGTCTGCGTATTGACAATGTATTTGATGTAATCATTATTAATCCAATCAATTATTTCATTACTACCTTCACTTAATTTCTTAAGAACTTTAACTTTTAAACCAGCATCTTTTAAATATTGACCCGTATTTTTAGTTGATACTAAGTTAAAACCTAAATTATAAAATCTTTGAGCAATACTTAAAGCTTCTGCTTTATTATCATCAGCTACGGTAATTAAAACCGTTCCATAATCTTTAATTTTCATACCACTAGCTTGTAAAGCTTTATATAAAGCTTTATTTAAAGTTGTATCATAACCGATTGCTTCCCCAGTAGACTTCATTTCTGGTCCTAGATTAACATCTAAACCACTTAATTTCTGAAATGAGAAAGTTGGAGCTTTAACATAATACTTACTTGGTCGTTTTTGATATAAACCACTAGTTAGACCTAGACCTTTAATACTATCATTCATCATTATTTTAGTTGCTAGACTTGCTAGATTGATTTGAGTAACTTTAGAAATAAATGGTACTGAACGAGAAGCACGTGGATTAACTTCGATAATATAAACCTCATTATTACTATCAACAATAAACTGAATATTATATAAACCTTTTATTTGTAGTCCAATCCCAATTTTTTTAGTAATATCGACAATCTTATCAATAATATCATCATTTAAAGAAAAGGGTGGATAAACACTAATACTATCTCCTGAATGGATACCTGTTTTTTCGATATGTTCCATAATACCAGGGATAAAGACATCTTTCCCATCACAAAGGGCATCTAATTCAACCTCTTTACCCATAATATATTTATCGATTAAAATCGGTTTTTCAGCACTTACTTCTTTAACTTCTTGTAAGTAAGTCAATAAATCATTATCATTAGTTACAATCCGCATTGATTGACCACCTAATACAAAACTTGGTCTTACTAAAACAGGATACCCAATTTCATTCGCAACGCTACGACCATCCTTAATATCACTAATAGCTTGTCCTTGTGGTTGTTTAATATTTAATTCTTGTAATATTTTTTCAAAAAGATTACGATTTTCAGCCATATCGATTGTTTTATTAGTACTTCCTAGAATATTAATACCATGATCAGCTAATGATTGAGCTAGATTAATGGCTGTCTGTCCCCCTAATTGAACAATGACCCCTTCTGGTTTTTCACAATCAATAACATTTAAAACATCTTCAATCGTAATTGGTTCAAAGTATAGTTTATCACTAGTCGTATAATCAGTTGAGACAGTCTCAGGATTATTATTGATAACAATCGCTTCATAACCAAGTTCTTTAATTGTCTTAATGCAGTGAACGGTTGCATAATCAAATTCTAAACCTTGACCAATTCTAATCGGTCCTGCTCCTACTACTAATATCTTCTTATTATTAGAGATTTGATTACAATCAGTTTTAGCATAAGTTGAATAGATATAAGGAACAAATTGATTATTAGTACAGCCATCAACAAACTGATATTGAACTTTTAAATCATTTTCTAAACGAAATATTCTTATATCATCTTCACTCTTATTAAGAATCTTGCCTATTACTTTATCAGACATTCCCATTATCTTAGCTTTCTTAATACTTTCTGGACTTAAAACTAATTCTTTTTCAAAGTCAATAACAGCTTTTAAACGTTCAATAAAGTAAGGTGTTATCATACTTAATTCACATATTTTAGCCACACTGATTCCTTTTCTTAATAAATAGCCAATAATAAAGATTCGTTCATCATCAGCTTTTTCAACTCTTTTTAATAAGGCTTCTACGCTTTCAAAAGGTCCTGGTTGATAATCAAGATAATCATAATTATATTCTAAAGAACGTAATGATTTTAATAAGGCTTCTTCAAAGCTTGAACCAATAGCCATTACTTCACCAGTTGCTTTCATCTGCGTTCCTAGTACTCGATTAGCTTTAAAGAACTTATCAAATGGGAAACGAGATACTTTTAATACTGTATACTTAACTACTGGTGAACAAGCTGCTGTTATATCATTTAAAGCGATTTCATCTAAATCATAACCACAGGCTACTAAAGTTGTCACTCGCGCTATCGGATAAGAGGTCGCTTTACTAGCAAGAGCTGATGAACGTGATACCCGTGGATTAATTTCAATTAAATAATATTCATTAGTATTTGGTTTTAAAGCATATTGAACATTACAACCACCAGCTATTTTTAAAGATTTAATAATTTTTAAAGCTGAATCTCCTAAGATTTTTAAAGTATCTTGAGGTACTGTTTTACTCGGAGCAACCACAATACTATCACCAGTATGAATACCAACAGGATCTATATTTTCCATATCACAGATAATAATCGCATTATCTTTATTATCTCTAATAACTTCAAATTCAATTTCTTCATATCCTAGTAATGATTTTTCAACTAGGACTTGATTGACGGGTGATATTTCTAAAGCGACACTTAATATCTTATGACATTCCTCATCATTATAAGCAAAACCACCGCCAGTACCCCCTAAAGTATAAGCAGGACGTAAAACAACTGGATAACCTATTTCATTCGCAATGGCGATTCCATCTTTAATATTATGACAAATCTTACTTTCAATAATAGGTTCATCAATATCAAAACATAGTTGTCTAAATAGTTCACGATCTTCAGCTTTTTTAATTGATTCTAGCGATGTTCCTAATATTTCAACTTGACATTCATCTAAGACACCTTTTTCAGCAAGTTCAACTGCCATATTTAAACCAGTTTGACCACCTAAACCAGGAATGATACCATCAGGTCGTTCTTTTCTAATTATTTTTGAAATATACTCTAAAGTTAATGGTTCCATATAAACTTTATCAGCCATAATTTTATCAGTCATTATCGTCGCTGGATTAGAGTTTATTAAGATCACTTGATAACCTGCTTCTTTTAAAGCTAAACATGCTTGCGTACCAGCATAATCAAATTCAGCCGCTTGACCAATAACAACTGGCCCACTACCAATCACTAATATTTTTTTTAAATCTTTTCTTTTAGGCATTTCGTTTCCTCCATTGTTTTTTTTACCAATAAAATTGTTTTCTTTTTACGATATTCATTATCACTTTACCTTTTAAAGCTCGATTCAAATAAAAGGTATTACATGATTTTGAAGCTAAATCATTTTCTGTATACATTACATCACAATCAAGATCGATAATATTTAAAAAAGCATGCTCTCCTACAGCTAAGCGATGTTCAATATTAAAGATATTACTAGGATTATCAATTAAACATTCTAGAATTTTAACAAGCGGTACTTTACCACTCTTTATTAAGTAAGTATTAAGTAAAGAAAAGGCCATTTCTAAACCGATTATCCCAAAAGGAGCTTCATCAAATGGGACATCTTTATCCTCTTTAGTGTGAGGAGCATGGTCAGTAGCAATGATATCAATATGACCATTGCGAAGACCTTCCACCAGATAATCAACATCATTACGACTTCGTAGAGGTGGATTCATTTTATAATTAGTATTATTAATATCTATTTCTGATTCATCACTAATTAAATGATGAGGCGTAACTTCACATGAGACATTATAACCTTTTGCTTTAGCAGCTTCGATTAGTTTAAGTGATTGCATCGTTGAAATATGACAAACATGATAATGGTAATTATAAATACCATGAATATGACTAATAACTTTAAGATCACGATCAATCATATTTGATTCACAAGCATTACTAATCGTTTTTAAGTTATGTTCACTGGCCGTTTTACCTACACCAATACATCCTTGACCATCTTGATAAGTAGTCTCATCTTCACAGTGAGCACTAACTAAATGATTAAATTCCCCTGTTTCAATAAGCACCTGTTTCATCATGCTACCATCTTGAAGACCTTTACCATCATCACTATAACCACAGATTCCTAAAGTACTAATATTTTCAATATCAACTAAATCTCTACCTTCTTGATTAAGCGTAATAGCGCTAAAAGAATGAATAAAGATATCACTTTTGATATTAGCTTGTCTTAGATAATATTTAAGGTCTTTATAATTATCTAAACATGGTTTAGTATTAGGCATGGTACAGACATGCATATAACCTCCCTTTAAAGCCGCTCTACTCCCTGTTACTAAGTCCTCTTTATAACTATAACCAGGACTTCGAAAATGAACATGCGTGTCGATAAATCCAAGGGTAATTAAGCGATTGCGACAATCAATTAAGTCATAATTATCTAAGATTTCATCGCCTAAATAAGTGATTATCCCATTATTGATACCAACATTCATTTTTCTTAAGATTCTATCATAATAGACAATGCCATTTATTAATTGATATTTATTTAATTGCATTATATAAGACCGCCATTCTAACAAATAAACCATTAGTCATTTGTTCAAATATTTTAGATTTTTCACTTTCAACAAGATTTCCATCGATTTCTAATCCGCGATTAAAAGGGGCAGGATGCATAATGATCGCTTGTGGTTTCATTAAGTCATACCTTTTTTGATTAAGACCATAATCATCTAAATAAGTATCGTAATTAAGGCCGATATCTTCATGATGCCTTTCAAATTGCATTCTTAAAAGCATCACGACATCAACTTGATCAATATATTCATCAAAGTCTACAAAAAAAAGTCCCTCTTCATGAAATGGTTTTGGACCAGCAAGAAATACTTCATTACCTAGTCGTTTAAAGATCTCAATATTAGTATGTGCTACTCGTGAATGTTTAATATCACCAACAATTAAAATTTTTAAATTGCTGATTGTCTTGAAATTCTCATAAATAGTCATTAAATCTAATAATGATTGTGTTGGATGATTACATTGACCATCACCACCATTTATCAAAGGAACTTTTAAATTTGTGAATTGTTGATAATAATTATCAATACTATGTCTGATGACTATCGCATCAGGGACTATCGCTTCAAAGAACTTTACAGTATCATAGAAAGACTCATTTTTATCTAAGGAAGAACCAACAGCATTAAAGCTAATACATTGGGCCCCTAAACGAGCAGCAGCCATTTCAAATGAATAATGCGTTCTAGTACTTGGTTCAAAAAACAAAGTACAAATAACTTTTTCTTGATTAAAATTAACTCGTAATTTATTATGTTTAAATTGTAAAGCCAAATCTAATAATTTTAAAATATCATCTTTAGAATAGTCATATAAGTTAAACAAATTCATTAGTTTGACCTCCTTTTTTTTAAAAAAAAAACACCTATTTTAACCAGTGTTTCAAATATAATTATGCTAAAACTGGTCAGGTATCTTTAACCTAACTAAGTCTACCATAAATTAAAAACATTATCAATACTAAGTGTTTAATTAACTTAAAAATATTTAATTAATATCTTAGATAAGATTAATAAAATATTATTTAATTTTCTTAACTTCTTTATCTACTTCAAAAACAGCTCCTGAATAAAGATGATGATCGCTTTTATTTTGATGAATACAAAGGAGAGTATCTTTATTAATAAAAAAATCAATTGACTTATGATCATCCTCTTCATTGAATAGTTTAGCTTTATTCATATCTTTAAGTTCATATTCTTTTAGGATTGAACTTATTTTATAATAGGCTTTGATTTGATCTTTATCAATATTAAATCTAAGAATAATATATTTATCCATCAATTCTTTATTATCCTTTAAATATTTTTCCTTTTCTAAAGCATCCTCTTTACTACCCTCTTTAAAAGCTTTAGGTGTATGGTAAGCTTTAATAATAGTTTCTTTATCAATTTTAAAATAATAAGAACTATTATTATCAATGGTATTTATGATCTCGGTTGTTGATTGATCAAATAAACGACAACCAGCTAATAAGAAAAGTAAAACTACTAATCCAATTCTTTTATTAATTATTTTCATCACTAATAACCTCAATCTTTCTATTTGTAATTTCATAGATAATATCCGCAAAATCATCTTGATAAGCTTCATTATGGGTTGTATAGATAATAGTAACATTTTTATTTATTTCAACATATTTATTTAATAAATCGGTTGTCCTTTTTTGAGTATCAATATCTAAAGCATCAAAGGGCTCATCTAATATTAAATAAGATGGTTTATCCATTAAAGCTTGGATAATCCGCATTTTTTGTTTTATTCCTAAAGAATAAGTACGATATTTCTTATTAATAACATCACTCATCTTGAAAAATGAGACATAACTTAGTATTCCTTGGATATCAACAATCTTTCTTATTTTAGCAAGAGCAACTAAATTATCTAAACCACTTTCATTCTTATTAAATTCAGGAGCATTAATACTAATACCAGCATCTTTAATAAAATCACAATCTTTCTTTAAAGTATAATTATCAATAATAATCATTCCTTCATCACTCGTGGCATAACCTGTTATTAATCTTAATAAGACACTTTTACCAACCCCATTAATACCCTTAATTAATATTTTCTTACCGGTTGGAAAATCAATTGAGACATTATTAAAAATATCAATATTCTTATACTTCTTACTAACATTCCTTAAACTAATCATAATAAATCCCTCCTATGTTTGTATAATACAGTTGCTAAGATGCTACTAAACAATATTACAAAAATCATGATTAATACTTTTACTATTTCATCATTAATATTATTACTTATTAAAATAAAACTACTTTTTTTATTGATATCTAAATAGATTAGCGTCATTAAAGTAAAGATACTTAAATAATAACTTAAAATCTCTTTATTTAAAACAACCATTAATTCATATAGAATTATAATTAAATAAATAACTAAAGATAGTTTAAAAAGATAAATAATTATCAGATTGCTATTTTCCCATGATAAGTTTTGATAAATAATCACATAACTAATACCAAAACTTATCATCATACTACTAAATAAAATTATGATAACAGCAATATTCTTAGTTAATATTTTTAAAATATTATTTTTGATGGTTTGTTTATAAAGAATAAAACTAATCATCTTACTATCAGCATTATTTATGTATAAAAATATTGAATTAATAATCATAAAAAATAAGATATAGGTAATCATCTGTAATATTAAATTAGTTTCAATCTCAAATTGTTGCCGGATACTATGATCATTAAAGATTATTAAAATAAAATCTCTAAAATTAATAGCTCCACCTTTTTTGATGCTTTCATAACTAAATAATATTACTAGAAAACAAGCACCACTTATAATTAAAACAGACATTAAGTAGCGCCGTATTTTCATTAATAATGACTTATTATAAAATAATAACCAAATTATTATTAGGATAAAGTATTGAATTACCATAATGATTAAACCATATTTTTCATTAAGTAATTGATAGTTAAAACAATTATAATATTGGGCTTGTGCTAATATAAAAGATGATAAAACATAACCATAAAGCAAGTAAGTTATGATTTTTAACAAAGTATTTTTTATTACTTTATTAAGTTGATAATATAAGAAAATAATCCCATATTGAAAAAAGAATATGCCAATATAAACTAGACAAGTTAAGATTTTAAAATCTTTTTCTGTGCATAAACCAATAAAGGTCATGATAATAAAATATAATAATAAATAAAGACCAGTATTTTTAAAGCCCTTCACTATAAGATAATTAATAAATTTATTCATCTTTTGATAACGATGAGCTAACAATGAATAACTTTTACTAGTTTGACTTATGATAATACAACTTATTATTATGGGCATATAAGTATAAAATGAAGTGAAAACTAAATAAAGACTATCATTAATATGATTATTAATTAAGTAAGTTATTAAAGTAGCCAGTAATATTACTGGTAAATATGTTATTGTTTTAATGATATTATATTTCGACATGATGACTTCTTTGAAAGACTATAATTATACTCATCATAATCGGCAGACAAGCCAGCAAAATTAAAATAATACTATTAAGATAAGGATAATCACCATTAGCCATAATGGTCATCAGATTAAGATGAATAAATAATGGTGGGCAAAAATCATTTAAGGCAAGACAAAGCATTGTCAAACCATAGAAATAAAGAATAGGTATCATTATTATTAATTTTAGATTATAAAAAAATACAACTAATGATTGAGCTAAAAAACAATAAGAAAAAGTTATTAAATAAAATTTAATGAAGCCCTCTAATAGATAATATAAATAGATATGTTTAAGATAAAATTGATCAGTAAACAAATCAAGTAATAAAGATTTAGGAATAATAATAACCCCTGTACTATCTTTTTCAACATATGATATGGCATTACTACCGTTACTAAAAAAGAATAAGAAAATATAAAAAATAAGAAATGATATAAAAATACTTAAAGCCATTTTATTTGCATTACTCCCTATTTGTTTTATGATTGTTTTAAAATAACGATCTTGACGATAAAGTTTATAATGTAAAAAGTTGTGATAAAATTGATAAAATAAATAAGCAGATATTGAAGCAAAAACTGGAGGAAATAATTGTAATAAGTTCGGTCCAAAGATAATGTTATAATCAAAATGTTTTAGCTCTGGTCTGCTTAAAATAAAGCTTAGATATTCAAAAACATTTTTACCCATAAAAGGATTATCACTTAATTTTTGATTATTTATAAACTCTTTTTTATCAAAAAGATATGTTATTAAGGATTGAAAGATATAATTATCATTTAAATACATAAAAAAAATAGAAAGAGTAATGCCTAAACCGATAATTAAATAAATTCTATTAATTTTTAAAAATTTCATTAGCCATTACTCCTTTATTTTATGGTTCCTATCGACCAGTTACTTTAGTATTACCATCAATTATGTGTTCTCTTTTGGTTTGTAACCAATAAGTGTAGCCTTTTTGGGCAGTAGTTAAAAAAACAACATAAGCTTTCGAATTTAATAAAGTTGTCCCTCGATCTGCTTTATCACTATTAACAACTCTAAACCATTATTTATGTGAACCAGCTTCAGAAGTTAGCCATCTAACACAAGCCGTTTTTAGATTATCAATTTTAGTTCTGCCATTTACATCACTTTTCCATACATAATTAGTCGTTATCGAAAAAGCAGATTCAGCTGCATTAATATTTACAAATGTACCAATAGTAATTACTAATGTTAAACTTATTGATAATAAAAGTTTCTTATTCATGATTATCATTTTCATCTTTTTATATATTTTTAGGATCCTTCTTAAATTTTATAACTTTGTTTTCTATTTGTCAAACTAAATCTATATAATTAGTTATTGTGTTGTCTATTGACACAATAATATTATATAAATATATTTTATGCTTTTGATTACTATTATTTATCACGTTAAAAAAAGATTATTTAAAGAGATTATAAAATGCATTTATCTATTAAATCATATTATTAAATAAAACATTATTTAATAATATTAATTAATTTATAAATATAATAATATCAAAGAAGATCTTATCAATATTAATATTAATATGGTATTTATGAACACATTATCGACATAAAAAAGAACGAAAAAATCGTTCTTTTTAAAATATAATTATTTAACTAATTAAATACTAGGAACAAATTGATTACTATATAGTTCAGCATAGAAGCCATTTTGGGCCAATAATTGTTCATGATTACCTTGTTCAATAACTTCACCATCTTTTAAAACGACAATGTGATCAGCATCTAGAATAGTCTTTAAACGATGCGCAATCACAAAACTAGTTCGACCAATCAGAATATTATTGATGGCTTTTTGAATTTGAACTTCCGTAACCGTATCAACATTTGAAGTTGCTTCATCAAGAATCAATAAATCAGGGTCTGTTAAAATTGTTCTAGCAATACATATTAATTGTTTTTGACCAACACTAAAAGTTGAATTACTA
>JAITPW010000057.1 GCA_031289255.1 Bacilli bacterium | reverse complement strand
TATTATCAAGTAGCTATTAGAAAAGGTAATGGTGGTAATTATTATAATATTAGTAATGTAAAGAATAATACTTATTATAATTATGTCATTAGAGCAAGTAAGAGTAGTAATGGAAAGTCGCAATTTATTACTAAACAAAGTTATCCGGTATCTTCATTATCTTTAAATAGTAAAGCTGGTAATGTTAACGATATTAAAATAAATAGTAAAAATATTACTGGTAAAGTAGGCAAGAAGATACAACTTAAAGCTAAGATCAGTAATAATAAAAACCAAAAGCTTTATAATAAGAGTTTAAGATGGTATTCAACTAATAAAAATGTTGTAGCCGTTGATAATCATACTGGTAAGATTACTTTAAAGAAAAAAGGTCGTGCTAAGATTTGGGTTAAAGCTCATAATGGCAGAAATTCACTAAGTATTATGGTTGTTGTTAAATAATAATAGATAAAAACTCAGCTTAAAGTTGAGTTTTTAATTAGTTATCTTAATAAATAGTATTGTTTTATTAAAAAAGCTTTATTTTTAAAATAAATATGGTAATATAATTAAAGAAAGTAAGTGTTTATGATGAAAAAATATATTACTATGATAAGCTTCATCATTATAATGATACTATTCAATTTTAATATTAAAGCTGAACTTATCAATATTAATAATTATGTTATTGATGTCGATGAGAACTTTAAAATCAATAATATTCAACAGTATCAAGATGATAGTTATCAAGTTTTACAAGCATATATTCTAATAAAAGGTGATTATCTTTATGAAGATAATCTTAATTTAGCTCTAAAGCATAAAGAACAGGTTATTGAGATTAAAGATAATAAAGTTATAAGTAAAAATATCTATCAAAATGATCGGCTTATTAAGTTGATAACCTATGAAAAGAATATAAGCTTTGATATTGATAATCTTAATAAGATAAAATATTATGATAAAGAATATATGCTTATTAATGGTTATGTTAGTCAAGTTATTCAATATCATAAAAATAGTACTAAAACAGCCTATCTTTATCTTTTGCATGATAAAACAAGTTTAAATAATAATACGCTTAAGCATATAAAATATAAATTTACTTATGATGATAATGAACATGTCATAAAAAAAGATGATTATAATAATAATATGGTCTTATTAAAACATTTTGATTATTATCCAAAGACGACTTACTTTGATAGAAATAATCGAATCAAGAATGAGTATGTTTTTGATAAAGGATACGTTATTAAGCACTATGTCTTTTATGATAAGAATAGAATTATTAAAAATTACTATAATTTTTATGCTCAAACTAAATTAGATAGTAATCTTAAAAAAAGAATTAAGTTTGTTTATACTAATAATGCTAAAGGTAATTTGATAAATTCTAAAATGATGCAGGATAAAAGTCAGTATGTTTTAAGAAATTATACTTATCAACCTAATACGGTGTTATTTAAGAATAATAATACTAAGTTAAATACGGTAACTTATTATACTTATAAAAATAATAAAAAAATATATTTAGGTTATAAGAAGTTTAATAAGGGACTAGTAATTGATTACAATGTTAGATTAAATAATGTTCCTTATCATAATCAATTTAGTGGTGGTTATAGCAGTGGTTGTGAAATGTTTTCTTTATGGATGGGACTAGAATATAAAGGGGTTCGAACTAATGCGAAATACCTTTATAATCATATGCCTAAAAGTAATAGTAAACCTTATTATAATAAAAAAAGTAAACGTTGGATATGGGATAATCCTAATGAGAAATTTCTAGGTAATCCTAAAGGAATTATGAGAAATAATGCTAATTGGGGTATTAATCCTGAGGGTTTAAAAGGTCTGGCTAATAAGTTTAGGAAAAGTTATCCTAAAAATAATTTCTCTATAGGATTGATGCGTGATGCCTTATTAGATGGTAATCCAGTCGTAGTATGGACTACTTTTCAATTTCAAAAACCAGCTGGTTATTTTAAGTATTATGATAAAAAAGGAGTTAGAAGATACTCTTATGCTAATTTCCATGTCGTTTTGGTTACGGGTATGGATAAAAATAATATTTATGTAACGGATCCTATTTTTGGAAAATTGAAAGTTGCAAAAAATAAGTTTGAAAGATCATATGCTCCTTATGGGCGAAAAGCTTTAGTTATTACTTAGCTTATTAGAATAATAATAATCTTATGAAGAGGTGATTATAGTGCCATTAAGAATTGTTTCAAGTGATATTACCAAGATGAAGACTGATGCGATTGTCAATGCCAGTAATAAAGATTTAGTGGCTGGTAGTGGTGTTTGTGGAGCCATTTATGCAAAAGCTGGGTATGATAAATTAAGTCGGGTTACTAAAGCTCAAGCTCGTTTGAAGACTGGTGATGCTATTATAACTTTAGGCTATGATTTACCAGCTCGCTATATTATTCATACTGTTGGGCCAATATATTATCAAGACTTAGATAATGCCAAAATATTATTAAGAAAAAGTTATTATAATTGTTTAGTATTAGCACAAAAATATAATTTAAATAGTATTGCTTTTCCCTTAATAAGTACTGGTCTTTATGGATATCCAATTATGGATGCTTTTGATATTGCCATAAGTGTTATTAGTGATTATTTACAGACTCATTATCTTGAAGTATATTTAGTTATTTATCATAAAGATGATCTTATTAAAGATAATACTAGAATCCTTAATTATCTTAATCATAATTTAATTAGTACTAATGCTTATTATAAGAATTATAAGCATCTTAATTATCAACAAGACTTTAAATCACTTGAGGATCAGTTTAATATTATTAATGAAGATGAGTTAATTAAGATGTCTTTTAATAAAGTACTAAAGTATCTAATTAAACAGAGCTCTTATTCAGAATATTATATTCTTAATCATGCTAATCTTGATGTTAATCGTTTTCTTTGTTTGCTCAAAAAAGAGACTTATTATCCAAGTAAAAATATTTTATTATCATTAGCATTTAGTTTAGGACTCGATTATAAACAAACTACTATCTTAATAAGAAGTTTTAATTATGTCTTAGATATGACTAATATTGATGATGTTATTGTATCTTATTGTTTAAAACATCAAATTAGTAAGATAAGTGAAATAAATAAATTATTATTCATTTATGGAAATAATGTCTTGTAATTATTGAAAACGCTTACAATAAATATGCATATCTTATGACTAGCACTAGTAAACTAGTGTTTTTTTTGATAGAATAGAAATGTTATAAAGATACTAGAGGAGGAAATAATTATGGCAATTAAAGTTGCAATTAATGGATTTGGACGAATTGGTCGTCTGGCTTTTAGAAAGATGTTTGATGATAGTGATTTTGAAATAGTCGCTATTAATGATTTAACTGATGCAGCAACGTTGGCTCATTTATTAAAATATGACTCAGCTCAAGGAAGATATAAGGTTGCTGATATTAAGGCAGGAACAAGCAGTATTATTGTTGAAGGAAAAGAAATTGAAATATATGCACAAACTGATCCAACAAAATTACCTTGGCAAGATTTAAAGATTGATGTTGTTTTAGAATGTACGGGTCATTTTACTAGTGAAGAGAAAGCAATGGCTCATATCGAAGCTGGAGCTAAGAAAGTTGTTATATCAGCACCAGGTACAGGTAATATTAAAACAATTGTTTATAATGTCAACCATCAAGATTTAGATGGTAGTGAAAAAATAATTTCAGGAGCTAGTTGTACTACTAATTGTTTGGCCCCAATGGCTCAAGTTTTAGATGAAAAATATGGTATTGTTAAAGGGTTTATGACTACTATTCATGCCTATACTAATGATCAAAGTACTTTAGATGGACCTCATCCTAAAAAAGATTTACGTCGTGGACGTGCTGCGGCAGCGAATATTGTTCCTAATACAACTGGGGCTGCTAAAGCTATCGGTTTAGTTTTACCTAATTTAGTGGGTAAATTAGATGGTTCAGCTCAAAGAGTACCGGTTATTACTGGTTCATTAACAGAATTAGTGGCTGTTGTTAATAAAAAGACGAATGTTGATGAAATTAATGAAGCAATGAAAGCAGCTGTCAATGATAGTTTTGGTTATAATGAGGATATGATTGTTTCAAGTGATGTTATTGGTATGAGTTATGGTTCTTTATTTGATGCAACTCAAACTAAAGTCGTTGATTTAGATGATCGTTCATTAGTAAAAGTTGTTTCATGGTATGATAATGAAATGTCTTATACTTCACAAATGGTACGTACAATTAAGTATTTTGGATTATTATAAAATATGAAAAAGACTTTAGAAGATTTAGACTTTAATAATAAAAAAGTACTAGTACGTTGTGATTTTAATGTACCTTTAATAAGTGGTGAGATCAGCGATGATAATCGTATTATTCAAGCACTCCCAACTATTAAATATTTAATAGAACATAAGGCTAAAATAGTTTTATGTTCTCATTTAGGTAAAGTTAAAAATGAAGAAGATAAATTAGATAAATCATTGATTGTTGTAGCTCAAAGATTAAGAGAATTACTTAACCAAGATGTTATTTTTATTAATGAAACAAGAGGATTTAAATTAGAAAAGGGTATTAATAATTTGAAAGAAGGACAAGTTTTATTATTTGAAAATACTAGATTTGAACCTTTAGAAACTAAAAATGATCCTGAATTAGCTCAGTATTGGGGTAGTTTAGTTGATTTATTTGTCCTAGATGCCTTTGGTAGTTCTCATCGAGCTCATGCTTCAACAACGGGTGTTAGTAAGTATGTTAAAGATTCATGTGTTGGGTTATTAATTGAGAAAGAGCTAGCAATCTTAGGTAAGGCTTTAAGTAATCCACGTCGCCCTTTAGTAGCAGTAATTGGTGGTGCTAAAGTAAGTGAAAAGATTGGGGTTATCGATAATCTTTTAAAGATTGCCGATAAAATTATTATTGGTGGGGGAATGGCTTATACATTCTTAAAAGCACAAGGTTATGAAATAGGAATATCACTATGTGAAGATGATAAGGTTGCTTTAGCTCAGGAATACTTAACTAAAGCTGGTGATAAATTAGTCTTACCTTTAGATAGTGTTTGTGCTACTACTTTTAGTAATGATGGATTTGTTGGGACTTTTAGTAATGAAATAATGAAAGAAGATTTAATGGGCTTAGATATTGGACCTTTAAGTATTGATTGTTTTAAAGCTATTTTAAAGGATGCTCATACCGTGATTTGGAATGGACCAATGGGTGTTTTTGAAATGGATAATTATGCTAAGGGAACTGAAGCTATCTGTGAATGTATTGCGAATTTAAAGGATGCAACGACCATAGTTGGTGGTGGTGATAGTGCTGCTGCTGCTAAAAAATTTGGTTATACTGATAAGTTTACTCATGTTTCTACAGGAGGAGGAGCCTCTTTAGAATTTATGGAAGGTAAGAAATTACCTGGAATTGAAAGTATCGCAAATAAGTAAGGGAGGTTATGTTATGAGAAAACCATTTATTATTGGTAATTGGAAAATGAATATGGGCTTTGATGAAGCTTATGAGTTTATTGATGGCTTAATTGAACGACTAAGTACGCAACAGTTGGATGTCTTTGTCGGTATCGCTTGTCAAAGTCCTCTTTTAGTACCGATGATTGCCGAGTTTTATCATGAAGAAATATTTTTAGGAGCACAGAATTGTAATGATCATTTGAGTGGAGCTTATACTGGTGAAGTTAGTGCCACCATATTAAATGAGATTGAAACTGATTTTTGTATTATTGGTCATTCTGAAAGAAGACAATATTATAATGAAACTAATGAGAGTGTTAATAAAAAGGCTAAACTATTATTAGATTATGATATTAAACCGATTATTTGTGTCGGTGAAACTTTAGAACAATTTGAGAATAACCATACTAAAGAAGTTATTGAAAAACAAGTTAAAGATTGTCTTAAAGATTTAGATATAAAAAAATGTGTTATTGCTTATGAACCAATATGGGCTATTGGGACAGGAAAAACAGCAACAACTGCGATTGCCCAAGATATTTGTTCTTTGATTAGAGAAAATTTAAGAGCTATGTATGGTGATAAAGCTGATGAAGTTACTATTCAATATGGGGGAAGTGTCAAAGCTAATAATATTAAAGAGCTAATGGCTTGTCCTGATATTGATGGAGCTTTAGTAGGTGGAGCTAGTTTAAATTTAGATGAGTTTGTAGCAATACTTACTTACGAGTAGGATTGAGATAATGAAAAAACCTGTAGTATTATGTATACTTGATGGAGTTGGAATTGGTAAAAAAAATAATACTAATGCCTTATTTCTAGCGAATACACCAACAATTGACTATCTCTTAAAAAATTATCCCAATTCTCGTTTAAAATGTAGCGGTGAGGCTGTGGGTCTTCCTGATGGCCAAATGGGTAATTCGGAAGTTGGTCATTTAAATATGGGAGCAGGACGAATTGTTTATCAATCATTAACGTTATTAAATAAAGCTATCAAAGATCATGATTTTGATCAAAACGAAGCTTTTCTTAAAGCATTTAATCATAGTAAAGAAAATAATAGTAATTTACATATGATGGGATTATTATCTGATGGTGGGGTCCATTCTCATATTGATCATTTAAAAAAACTCATCATGATGGCGCAATTAAATCAGGTGCCAGAAGTATATTTACATCTCTTTTTGGATGGCCGTGATGTTTTTCCAACTAGTGGGATCAATTATTTAAAAGACTTATTATCTTTTATGAATAAACTTAATTATGGTAAGATTGCTTCACTTTCAGGTCGTTATTATGCGATGGATCGTGATAAAAGATTTGAAAGAAATTTTGAGGCTTATCAAGCCATGGTTTTAACAAAAGGGACCAGCTTTAATGATCCGGTTGAATATTTAAATAATAGTTATGAAAATGGTATTACTGATGAGTTTATTGTACCAGCCTATAATGAGAAATTAAAAATCGGTATTAAAGATAATGATGCTTTAATAAGTATAAATTTTAGACCAGATCGCATGATTCAACTAGGAAGTTTACTAACGAACCCTCACTATATTGAAATTTTTCCAAAGCAACCAAATAATCTTTATTTTGTTTCAATGATGAAATATGATCGTAGTGTTATTGGTGATGTGGCTTTTGAACATCAAGAATTAATTAATGTTTTAGGGGTCTATCTAGCTGATCATGGCTTTAGTCAATTACGTATTGCCGAAACAGAGAAATATGCTCATGTTACTTTCTTTTTTGATGGACAAGTCAAATATGATGGAATTAATGAACCGGAATTAAAGAATTGTAAAAGAATATTAATTGATTCTCCTAAAGTAGCTACTTATGATTTAAAACCACAGATGAGTGCTTATGAAATTACCAATACCTTACTTGCAGAACTTGATCAAGATAGCTATGATGTTGTGATCTTAAATTTTGCGAATGGTGATATGGTTGGTCATACTGGCAAAATAAAAGCAACTATTAAGGCTTTAGAATCAGTTGATCATTGTCTTAAAGAAATCTATGATAAGGTTAAAGAAAAGAATGGTGTCTTACTTGTCAGTGCCGATCATGGTAATAGTGAAGCAATGTTAGACGAGCATAAACAGGTCATAACAGCTCATTCGACTAATGATGTCTTTTTAATTGTCACTGATCATAATATTAAAGTTAATGATGGAAAACTTGGCGATTTAGCACCGAGTATCCTCGATTTATTAAATATAAAAAAACCAACAGAGATGAGTGGAATCTCTCTTATTGAAAGGATGAATAAATAATGCCATATATTACTGATATTTATGCTCGTGAAGTATTGGATTCACGAGGTAATCCAACCGTAGAAGTTGAGATAAGAACCGAAAGTGATTATCATGAAAGTGCTATTGTTCCAAGTGGAGCTAGTACTGGTGAACATGAAGCTGTCGAGTTAAGAGATAATGATAAAAAACGTTATCTTGGTAAAGGAGTCTTACAAGCGATTAAGAATGTTAATGAATTAATTGCTGAAGAATTATTAGGACTTGATTGTCGTGATCAATTATATATTGATCAATTAATGATAGAATTAGATGGAACTGATAATAAAGGAAGACTTGGTGCTAATGCTATTCTAGGTGTAAGTATGGCTGTTGCTAAAGTGGCAGCTAGTTATACAGGACAAACTCTTTATGAATATCTAGGTGGTTTTAATGCTAAAGAATTACCAGTACCAATGATGAATATATTGAATGGTGGTTCTCATGCTGACAATAATGTTGATTTTCAAGAGTTTATGATTATGCCAGTAGGAGCTAATTCTTTTAAAGAAGCGATTCGTTATGGAGCTGAAATATTTCATTCGTTAAAGATCGTTTTAAATAATAAAGGTTATAATACAGCCGTTGGTGATGAAGGTGGGTTTGCACCTAATTTAAAGAGTAATGAAGAAGCTATTCAAGTAATATTAGAAGCTATTGAAAAAGCTGGTTATGTACCAGGTGAAGATATTTTATTAGCAATGGATGTGGCTAGTAGTGAGTTTTATGATAAAGAAAAACAAAAATATATTTTAGCTGGTGAAAACAAAGAGTTAAGTGCTCTAGAATTAGTTGATTTTTATGATGAATTAACTAGTAAATATCCTATTATTAGTATTGAAGATGGACTTGATGAGAATGATTGGGATGGTTGGAAAGTATTAACACAACGTTTAGGAAAAAGAGTGCAATTAGTTGGCGATGATTTATTTGTGACTAATACTAAAAGATTACAAGATGGTATTAGTAATGGGGTTGGTAATGCGATCTTAATTAAAGTAAATCAAATCGGTACCTTAAGTGAAACTTTTGATGCCATAGAACTTGCTAAAAGAAATGGTTATACAGCTGTCATATCACACCGTTCTGGTGAAAGTGAAGATACGACGATTGCTGATATTGCCGTTGCTACTAATGCAGGTCAAATCAAGACGGGATCAATGTCAAGAACAGATCGCATTGCTAAGTATAATCAATTATTAAGAATTGAAGATGGTTTAGGCGAATGTGCTATTTATCGTGGTAAAGATACTTTTTATAATTTAAAGTAAGATATATAAATCTAATTTAAAGAAATTATATACAAGAATGTAACTTAAATGGTTACGTTCTTTTTTTAAATGTGTTATATTAATGAAAAGGAGTGAATTATTATGATTGAAACAAGAGTAAAGGATTTTTATTTAAAAGAAACAACGGAGGATGACGTTGATTTAATCTTATATTTTATTAAAGAACTTGCTATTTATGAGAAAATGTTAGATGAGGTTGAAGCAACACCGACTTTAATTAAAGAGAATATCTTTAAGAATAAATATGCTCGCATATTATTATGTTATTATCAAGATGAACCAGTGGGTTATATTGTTTATTTTATTAATTATTCAACTTTTACTAGTAAGGGTACTTTATATTTAGAAGATGTTATTATTTTAGAAAAATATCGTCATCTTGGTTTTGGGAGTGAAATTTTTTATCAATTAGGTAAAATATGTGAAGAAAAAGATTTATCAAGAATTGAATGGGTTTGTATTGATTGGAATGAACCTTCAATGAGATTCTATGAAGATGTTATTGGTGCTATACCACAAAAAGAATGGATTAGATATCGACTAGACCAAACAGGAATTAATAACTTATTAAAAAAATAGGAGTTGATAATGATGAATAATAAACAAATAAGATTTTATTTATTAATAGGATTATTTATATTAGTTCTAATAGGTTGTAGTTCGTCTAATAAACAAACTGATTCTCTTAATAAGAGTGTTGATTTAAAACAACGTGGTAATGAAATAAGTAAGTTGATTAAAGCTGATGGTATTAAAGATATGGAGATTATTCAAGCTGATCGCGATATGGTTGTCTTAAAAAATAAACAATGTCAAATTGCTATTGATTTTAAAGATAATAAGATTAAACATATTAAATCTAGTATGATTGATTATGATCATGATGATTATTCATGTGTCTTTAGAACGTTGTTTAAAGATCAAGATTTATTAGGTAATGATTCACAAAAATATGAGGAATTTATGGTTAAATTTAGAGAAGAACAAAATTTTAACTATAATAATCTTGAAGTTAAGAATGATTTTAGTAATATAGATATCGAGGTTAAATAAGAATGGAAACAGTAAATATAAGAAATCGTCAACAACGAAATATTGAAGTAAAGGTTTATGAAGCTAATCAAGCTAAAGCTAATTTTATTATTGCCCATGGGGCAAGTGAACATATTATGAGATATGATCATCTGGCATCATTTCTTCAAGATAATAATATCAATGTCTTTGGATATAACCATCTTGGTCATGGCTTAGATAATAATGACCAAGGGATTTATTTTACTAAAAAAAATGGTCATATTGAATTAATTAATGATTTAGAAGATGTTTGTTTATATGCTTATACCCAACATAGTGAGTTGCCTCTTTTTATCTTTGGTCATTCAATGGGCTCATTGATAGCGCGAGGTTTTGCGATTAGATCGCGACTTAAAATAAATGGGATGATTATTTGTGGTTCAATGAACCCACCTACTCAACTTATTAAAAGTGGCTTAGTGCTTGCTAAAACCATCACTAAAGTAAAAGGTGAAAAAAAGACTAGTAAATTACTAAATAAAATGACTTTAGGTGATTTAGAAAGTAGTATTTCTTATAATAAAGAAAATATTAATAATTATCATACTGATCCTTGGTGTGGGAAAGCGTTTACTAATAAAGCAATCGTTGATTTATTGATGCTTACAAAATTAGTTGGCGATCATGTTAATATTTCTTTAATGATGCAAAGTAATTATTTCTTTATTAGTGGACAAGATGATCCTTTTTCAAAAGGGACTAAGCAAGTTATGGAAGTAATTGATGAAATGAAGAAAACTAATCCTCATGTTGATTATAAGTTTTATCAAAATGCTAAACATGAAATTCTCAAAGAATCTTTAGCTCCAACCGTTTTTCAAGATATCTTAGATTTTATCAATAAGGTTATTAATCTAAAATAAAAAGAATACTATTTCAATTACTAAGAAATGACATTTATTTCCATATCGAAGAAAAAAATGTCATTTTTTTTGGATGGGATAATAGTATAATGAAAAAAATGATTTAAGAAAGTGATGATATTTTAATGTTAATGATTTAAAAAAGCTAAGGAAGCTATAGGGATTGTTTTAATAATAGAATAACTTTCTTAGAGCAATATTTAAATTTTAATACCACTTTTTTAAAAGAAGTATTTAAGCTAAAAAATACTATTAGTGAGGTTGTTCGACAATATCGAATTTTGTCGTAAAAATAACATATAATAAATAATTTTAATGGTTTAGTGTAAATACTAATAAATATATCTTATACAATAACTAAAAATGTGAAATATTATGTAGAAAATGGTATTTTAAAGTTGATAAATCTTGTCAAGTATTGTATATTAAGGTTACATAGTTTATTACAATATTATCGAGAATTATTTGAGAGGACGAAATAATATGATTATTACCAAAGAAACAGATTATGCTTTACGAATTATTAGTGCTTTAGCAAGTGGAAAAATTATGAGCACTCATGAAATTTGTAGCCAAGAGTTTTTACCTGTTCAGTTTACATATAATATTATTCGTAAATTAAATAAAGCTGGTTATATTAAAATAACTAGAGGAAGATATGGTGGTAATAAATTAAATATTGACCTTTATCAAACAAGTTTGTTAGATTTACTTAAAGTGATGGATGAGAACTTTAATATTTGTGCCTGTGTTGAGTATGGCTTTGAATGTAAACGGAAAGAAAAAAATAAGATGTGTATTACACATGATTATTTAATGGACATTCAAAGAAGTTTGCTTAAACAGTTTGCGGATTGTTCATTGGAGAAATTATTGTTTGGTAATGATTAAAAAGGAGGAAAACAAATGTTGTTTAGTACAACAGAAGCTCATGAAAAACTAAGAAAAGAAATACGTGAGTTTGCTGAAGCGGAAGTAAAACCAATTGCTTTTATGTTGGATCAAGAAAATGAATTTCCACATGAAGTTGTTGCCAAAATGGCTAAAAAAGGTTGGATGGGTATTCCTTTTCCAAAAGAGTATGGAGGAATGGGATTAGACAATGTCTCTTATTCAATTGCTGTGGAAGAACTTTCACGAGTTGATGGTGGAACAGGAGTTATTTTATCAGCGCATTCATCATTATGCCTTTGGCCAATTTTCGCTTATGGTAATGAAAAACAAAAGCAAAAATATTTAGTGCCTTTATGTAAAGGAGAAAAAATTGGTGCCTTTGGTTTAACTGAACCAGATGCAGGTAGTGATGCTGGGGGAACCAAAACAACGGCTGACCCAGAAGGCGATTATTACATTTTAAATGGTAATAAAATTTTTATTACTAATGCGGGACCAGCTGAAACTTATGTTGTTTTTGCAATGACACAACCAGGTAAAGGTACAAGAGGAATTAGTGCTTTTATTGTTGAAAAGGGTTGGGAAGGATTTACTTTTGGAGATCATTATGATAAGTTAGGTATTCGTTCAAGTGCTACTTGTGAATTAATCTTTAATAATGTGAAAGTTCCTAAAGAAAACTTACTTGGTCAAGAAGGTGAAGGATTTAGAATTGCGATGGCAACGCTTGATGGAGGACGAATCGGGATTGCTTCACAAGCGATGGGAATTGCTCAAGGAGCATATGAAGAAGCACTAACATATGCTAAAGAACGAATTCAATTTGGTAAAGCGATTGGTTTTCAACAATCGATTGCTAATAAACTTGCAGATATGGCAACAAAAATTAGATGTGCTCGTTATTTATGTTATAGTGCAGCTGTCCAAAAAGATGCTCATGTTCCTTATGCAATGGAAGCAGCTATGGCCAAATTATTCTGTGGTGATTTAGCTGTTGAAGTAGCTACTGAAGCAGTTCAAATATTTGGGGGAACTGGTTATTTAAAAGGAATGCCGGTCGAAAGAATGTATCGTGATGCTAAAATTACCCAAATATATGAAGGTACTCAAGAAATTCAACGTACTGTTATTGCTTCTTATATTGTTGGTAAACCACCAAAAGAAACAACAGCGGCTAGTAAACCAAAGAATAATGCTATTACTGGAGAAAGAAAAAAAGAAATCTTTAAAGAAGGTAGTGCTAAAGATAAAGTTAATGCTTTAGTTACAGCTTTAATGAAAGATGGTTATGATTTTAGTGTTGGTATTGATCTTAATACGCCAATTGTTGATGCTGATCGTGTTGTCAGTGTCGGTAAAGGTATTGGAGAGAAAAAGAATATGGAACTAGTTAAAGAGCTGGCTAAAAATGTTGGGGCTGCCCTTGGTTCTTCTCGTCCGGTAGCTGAATCATTACGTTATTTACCTTTAAATCGTTATGTTGGGATGTCAGGACAGAAATTTGTTGGAAATCTTTATATTGCGGTTGGTATCAGCGGAGCTGGTCAACATTTAAAAGGTATTAAGAATGCAACAACAATTGTAGCTATTAATAATAATGCTAATGCAGCAATATTTGCTAATTGTGATTATGGTATTGTTGGCGATTTATTTGAAATTGTTCCATTATTAAGTAAAGCACTTAACACTGGAGAAAAGAAAGCAATGGAACAAGTTAAAAAAATCAAAAGAGCAACTCCTAAGAAATTACCACCTGTTAATAAACATTTTGTTTGTTTAGGTTGTGGTTATGAATATGATCCTGAATTAGGCGATGAAGATGGTGCAGTAAGCCCAGGAACAATTTTTGAAAATGTTCCTGATACTTGGATTTGCCCTGATTGTGGAGAAGAAAAATCACAATTTATTCCGGAAAGATAGAGAGGAGAAAATATTATGCATCAAGTAAGAAAAGTAACAGAAGATATTGTATGGGTTGGTGCTAACGAACACCGTTTAGCATTATTTGAAAATATTCACCCTTTGACTACTGGAGTATCATATAATTCATATTTATTATTAGATGAAAAAACGGTATTATTTGATACTGTTGATTGGGCTGTGTGTCGTCAATATTTGGAGAATGTTGATTATGTCTTAAATGGACGCGAGCTTGATTATTTAGTAATTAATCATTTAGAACCAGATCATGCTGCTAGTATGGATGAAATAATTTTAAGATATCCAAAGGTAAAGATAATAAGTACTGAGAAAGCATTCATGATGATGTCACAGTTTGGCTTTGATGTTGTTGATCGTTTTATTGAAGTAAAAGAAGGGGATACTTACAACTTTGGTAAACATACGGTGGCATTTGTAGAGGCTCCAATGGTTCACTGGCCAGAAGCTATGGTAACATTAGATGTTACTGATGGAGTATTGTTTTCAGCAGATGCTTTTGGTTCATTCATCGCTTTAGATGGCGTACTATTTGCGGATGAAGTTGATTTTGATCGTGATTATTTAGATGAAGCACGTCGATATTTAACTAACATTGTTGGAAAATATGGACCGCAAGTTCAACATTTAATTGGGAAAGCAGCTCCTTTATTACCACAAGTAAAATTTATTGCTCCTTTACACGGACCAGTTTGGCGTAAGAACTTTGATTATATCATTGGCAAATATGATAAGTGGTCTAAATATGAACCAGAAGTTGATGGTGTATTAGTTATCTATGCTTCAATGTATGGGAATACTGAAAGTGTGGCTGTTTCTTTAGCTAGTAAACTTCGTGAAAAAGGAATAAAGGATGTTAAAGTTCGTGATGTTTCTAATACGCATGTTTCATGGTTAGTATCGGAAACATTCAAGTATTCACATGTCGTTCTAGCTAGTGTAACTTATAATTTAGGGATGTATCCATTAATTCATAACTACTTACAAGATTTAAAAGCTTTAAATGTTCAAAATAGAACATTTGCCGTTATAGAAAATGGGACATGGGCCCCACAAGCTGGCGATAAGATTAGAGAGTTCTTAGATAATGAACTTAAACAGATGACAGTTCTTTCTGATGAAGTTACTATTAATTCATCAATGAGTGAAACAACAGGTGCTGTTGAATTAGATCGTTTAGCTGATAGTATTGTAGAGTCGTTTAAACAATAATAACAATATATTTTAATAGATAAACTACTAGATTATACGAACCTATATTATATCTAGTAGTTTTCAATTATAATTAAATAAGATTAAATTTATATTATTATTTCACTTTACATATTACTAATAGTCAGGTATAATAAGATAATAGTAATATTGATGTAAATTGTAATAATATATATTACTAAGAAGAATGAATAGTAGTGGGGTTAATTTATGAAAGAAGGAATGTATAATGAAAAAGAAGAGTATTTTTAGTATTTTATTATTGTGCTGTCTAAGTTTGTTTTTGGTAAATGATAGTAATATTCTATATGCAGATGATGATACTCATCCCTTAACCAAAATTAGTACCTTTAGTAATGAGGATGTTTCATCAGTAATGCCTGTTCAAAAAAGTGTTGAAACAAACTTATTAGTAAATGAACAATTAGAAGATTTAATTCATGTTCGACATAAAGATATGAATTATGATTTAAAATATGTGTCTTTAACAAGACATCGTCAACTAATTAATATTGAGTATTATTATGGTGATTTTATTAGTAATACTTTTATTGGTAAAGATAGTGGTTATTTAGATTTTGAAGATTATATTGGTGATTATCTTTTAACTGCCAATGAGGTTAGCACTAGATTTAATGTTAATTTAGGCACTTATAAATTAATGTTTAATATGGATCCAAATAAATTAGAACCTAGTTTTGTGCCTAAACATACTGATGGACAACCGTTAACATATAAAATTTTATTTGCTAAACCAGTAAAAATGCAAATAGCATCAACCGTTTTTGTGAATAAACAAGATCGAACAGAACCTAATCCTATTGGTAAGACTTTTGCAGAAATAGAGACAGGTAGTACTAATCCAAGTTCTAGTACCGATTATTTTATTGCTCAAAGAATGACTCCTACCATCGATGTTATTCCTGGACAAGAATTAAAATTACAGAAAATCCTACAAATGCCTAATCGCTTTACAGCAGGTAATTCTTATAAAAGAACTGGTGATTTGCTTCATTTTGGTATCTATGATGCTAGTGATGTAATCCATGAAGCACCAACAACATACGTTGTGCCAAGTAATCCTCAAAATATTAAAGTATCAGCTTTTTATGAAGTTAAAGATTATAATGATCCGGTCAAATATCAAGGAAGTGTTAGTAAAAGTACCTCTGAAGTCACAGTAACTATTTTGGGTTATGATAATCCCTTATGGAAAAGTGAAAAAGTAGTAGAAACTTTAAGTATTGATAATTATGTTGATAATGCTAAATTGGCAGCTTATCCATTTCATATTAATAATGATCCATTTGTAAATAATGAATATCCAATTTATACCCTAACAAATGCATGGATTTTAAATCATCATGTTGTATTAAATTATCGCTATACTTTGAGTGATAAACAAGATGAAAAAGCAGTTAAGTATACTGTGAAATTTGAATCTAATGGGGGTACTAAAATCAATGATATACTTGATGTTGAAGCTGGATCTTTAATCAATAAAGTTAATGACCCTCAAAAAGCAAACTATACTTTTAAAGGTTGGTATCAAGATAAAACTTTAAATAAGATATGGGATTTTAATTCAGATAAGGTAAATAGTGATATCACTTTATATGCGAAATGGGCTAAAGATGATACCAAGAAACCTGATGATAATAATAAAGATAATAAAGATAATAAAGATAACAAAGATAACAATGATCATAATAAATTGATTAAACCACCTAAGAAAATTAATAATAATACGATTGCTAATGCTGGTTCACATGATTTAATTATTGTTATAAGTTTATTAGTAGCTGGAAGTATGCTAAGTATTAAGTATTTAAGACAATAGTTTCAATAAGGCATAAAGTAAGTAACATTTATTATCGATGAATAATATTGTTAATCTATTCAATATTACTAGTAACCTCAACATTAACAAGATATTCAATTATAGAAATTAAAATAGTGGAGATTTTCTTCACTATTTTAATTTAGTTAAGGATAGTTGATTATTTAAGTATCTTGTTTTTAGGGGAATATTAGTTTAATTAGATAAATGTTCATTCTAATGAAGTTATAGTTATTACCATTAGACAATAATACTTAATAACTTAATTAAATTATGAAAAGTATTAATTATTATTAAAGAGTGTGCTATCATTAACTAGAAATCAAAGATATTTAGTATAAATAATGTTTTATTTGTGAATAAATGATACTTTTAGTTGATACTGGTATAAATATATTATAAAATTAGACAAGGTGATAAAAATGAGTGAAAGAAAAAAGAAAAATAATGTTATTAAAAGAATTCTCCAATTATTAATTATAGTATGTTTAGTATTGTCAGCCTTTTTCCTATATCGTTACTTTGATGATATTAATAGTCAATATCGTAATAGTGAGATATCATTGAAAAAAGTTACAACTATTCTTGAAAAGAAAACGGATATTAGAAAAAAGGATAATAAACCTTTAGTTGGTGATCCAATTGGTAAAATAACAATTGAAGGTCTTACTGGTGAAATGCCAATCATAGAAGGTGCTGATATCAAACTAGCAATGGCATATGGAGTTGGTCATATTGATTTCACGCCCCTACCAGGTACTAATACAGGGCAACCAGCCTTTTCAGCTCATCGTGAAACATTTTTTAAAGCCTTAAAAGATGCTAAGGTTGGTGATGTGGTCGTGGTTACGATGCCTTATGGTACTTACAAGTATAAAATATCAAAATCGATGATTGTTAATCCTGATGAAGGTGCTAAAGTTTATAATCATTCTGATATGAAATCTAAAGAACGTATTGCTTTAATTACTTGTTATCCATTCAGTGCTTGGTCAAGCCCTGATAAGAGAATTGTTTTTTATGCTGATTTAATTGAATAAGTATAAATGATATCTAATTATAAGAAGATGGTTGCTACCATCTTTTTTTCATTATTTAATAGAATGATAAAAAAGAGTGTACTTAGTAAAGATTAAGAAGTAGGTTCATAATCTAAACAGATAAATATTTTATTATTAAATTTCTTATTTAGTATCAAAATAATTTGATTTATAATCAAAAAAATCATAAATAATTTTATTAAGTAAGAAGATATAAGAATAAGAGAACTGCTATTTTGTAGCTTTAAATAATAATAAGATAATTAATTTATTATTCTAATTACATAATTAGTAGGCTTATAAGCAACTTTATAATAAATAAATCAAAAAAAAGCTATTAAATAAAAAAACTAAAAAGATAAAGTAATGAGCATGTCTTAAATAATAATAAACTTTAATTTATTTAAGATAATTAAAATTAAGTATTATAATTCATTAGAAATAAGCGTATTGCTAGTAACTCGGGGAAGTATAAAAAAATATGATAAAGAACTAACTCTTAATATTAAAAAAAATATAAAAAAATGAGTAAAAAAGCTTGCATTAGTTTTGGTGGTTTGCTATAATAAACGAGCGTTGAAAAAACAAAAGAAAAAACAACGAATTAGCTAAGGCAAATCAGTGTTATCTCAAGTTGTTTCAAACGCAGTAATGATCTTTCAAAACTAAACAAAACTGTCAATTCAAAAGACAAAAAACTAGCCAGAGAAAAAACCAAAAACGAAGCAACGCAAGTTGCAAGATATAAACATGAAGAGTTTGAT
>JAITPW010000032.1 GCA_031289255.1 Bacilli bacterium | reverse complement strand
ATTACATATGTTAATGATAAATTTAAAGTAATCACTCTAAATAATAAGATGCAGATAGGTTTAAGTCGTTATGAGTTAAAAAAAGGTCATCATTATCATGATTATGATTTAGTTTTTGATAATGTTAATGTAAAAAAGACAGTAATAAGAAGAGATTTTAGTATAAATGCATTGTTGTATGATTATAATAATAAAAAGATGATTGATTTGGTTAATGGGATTAATGATTTAAATCATCGTCTTTTAAGAATGGTTAATAAACATAAATTTAGTGAAGATAGTAGTCGAGTTTTAAGACTTTTAAAATTTAAGTTTACTTATAATTTAGATGTTGAAGAAAAAACAAGGAAGCAAGCTATCAAAATGGATAGTTATCTATGGGAACAACCTTATTATCTATGTAATAAATTATTTAAAAGTATTATTAAAGCTCCTTATTTTGATTTCGATGATTTTGCTTATTATTTACAACATTTTTTATTGATTGATGATTTGATTAAATGTATCAGTAGAAGTCAATATCATCCTGAAAAAACACTATATAATCATATCAAGGGTAATATTTTAGCCTTACAATTATTTATGGATGATTTAAGTAATAAGGAGTATTATTTATTGTTTTGGACGTTATTTTTCCATGATTATGGCAAAATAGTGAATAGTAAAAAACATGCTCAGTTAAGTGTTGAGTATTTTGAAAAATATCAATTATATTTTTTTGATAGTCCTAAACAAATAACATTAGTAAAAGAACTAATTAATGATCATATGAGAATTAGAGAATATGCTTTAAGTAATAAAACTAGTGCCATGGCTAGACTTAAACAAAAGTATGGTCATGATTTTAAGTATTTAGAATATGTTGGACTCTGTGATTATGCTGGTCGAAGTATTGATTTTAGTATTAAAGAAATTAAAATGCGCATGACATGGTTTGAAGATAATGTCTTAGCTAAATATCGGGTGATTAAATGAAAAAAGTAATATGTATTGTTGGACCAACAGGAGTTGGTAAAACAGCCCTAGCAATCTCATTAGCTCAAGTATTTAATTTGAGTATTATTAATGGTGATGCTTTTCAAGTATATAAGGAAATGAATATCTTAAATGCGAAACCGACAAAAGAAGAACGAGCACTAATTAAACATTATTTACTTGATTATTTAGAGATTAGTGATAATTTAGATATTGCTTCATTTAAAAAACAAGCAACGTCTTTAATAAAAGATGTTCATTCGCAAAATAGTTATCCCATTATTGTTGGAGGTAGTGGTTTATATTTAAAGAGTCTTTTATATGATTATGATTTAAACAATATTAAAGGACGTAATGAAGAAACGATGCAAAAATATCATCATTTAAGTAATGAAGAGTTGTTTGATAAACTAAAACAAGTTGATTATGAAACGAGTCAAACTTTACATCCTAATAATCGTAAACGTGTTTTACGAGCTTTAGATATTTTTGAGAATAGTGGTATCAGCAAGTCAGCTTTTATTAATAAACAACAACATCAACCTATTTATGATGTTTTATTTATTGGTTTAAGCATGCCAACAACACTATTATATGAAACAATCAATAAACGAGTTGATCAGATGGTTAAAAATGGTTTGTTGAATGAAGTAAATAATATCTTTCAAAAATATCCTTTTCAAAATTATCAAGCTTTACAAGCGATTGGTTATAAAGAATTTCTTCCATATTTTAAGCAAGAGATTAGTTTAGATACAGCTCTTGAGTTGGTCAAACAGCATTCAAGAAGATATGCTAAAAAACAATATACATGGTTTAAAAATCAAATGGATGTTAAATGGTTAAATGTTGATGTTAATAATTTTGATCAAACAATTAAAGATGCACAATTATTAGTGAGGGAGTTTTTAAGTAATGAATAATCAATTTCAAAGATTAAGTATTATGTATCAAGATGATTTAATTAAAATTCAAAATAATTGTGTTGTTATTGTTGGTATCGGTGGGGTTGGTTCATATGCAGCTGAAACTTTAGCTCGCTGTGGTATTAATAAACTTGTTATTATTGATAAAGATGTTGTAGATGAAACTAATATTAATCGACAATTAATTGCCTTACATTCAACTATTAACCAAGCTAAGGTAGATGTTATGGCCAAAAGAATATATGATATTAATCCTGATTGTCAGGTTATTAAAATGAAGTTATTTTTAAATGAAGAAACCTTTTCATTAGTATTAAAAGAGCATCCTGATTTTATTATTGATGCTTGTGATACAATTGAAACAAAGTTTTTAATTATTAATAAATGTCTTGAAAATAATATTCCCTTTATTTGTAGTATGGGCGCAGCCAATAAAATAAGAGCCGATTTAGTTACTTTAAGCACTTTATCAAAAACTTATAATGATCCCATTGCTAAAGTTCTCCGTAATAAAGTAAAAAAAGCTCATATTAATCAAAACATACCCGTCGTTTTTTCAGCTGAGTTACCTTTTAAACCACAATTAAATAGTAATGAACAATTAGAACTTACAAAGGGAAAAAGACGTAAAGAATTACCTTTACTTAGTTCTAATGCCTTTGTTCCTAGTACTTTTGGGATAGTAGCTGCTAATTATTGTTTTAATTATTTAAGTACTAATATTAATCACCAAAAACACTATCAAAAGCAATTAAATATTATTATTCCTAGTATGGTACATAAAGAGATGGTTATGTATTATAAAGAACAATTTATTAAAAATAATGATTTATTAAATGGCTGTGGTTATTTAGATGAAATATCAACTTATGAAGAATGGCTTAGTGATACTTATTCAGCGATGAATGAAGCTACTGTTAAACCAGAATGGGTTCATTCTTTACAGTATTTAGCTTTAGATAATGATAATAATTTAATAGGAATGGCCCAACTTCGTTTAGTGTTAAATGATTTTTTAAGTAAATATGGCGGTCATATCGGTTTAAGTATTGCTCCTAAATATCGTCTTCAAGGTTATGCTTTAACTTTTCTTAAAGAGATGATAGCGATAGCTTTTGCATCTGGTATTGATCCTATTATGATTACTTGTGATATAAATAACATTGCTTCAAAAAAACTAATCCAGAAATGTGGAGGGATATTGCAAGATGTCGTATATTGTCAATTATATGATGTTAATATTGAAATATTTTTAATAAAAAAGACTTTTTAATAAAAAAACTATATTAGTAAAAATTATGGTTTTTACTAAAAAACTATTATTTTTACTAATATTTTGTTCAAATAATGGACATATTTACTAAAAATTCCTCTTTTTTATAATTTAAGTTTTACTTTTGTGCACTTTGCACATATTGTTTAAAATAGATATTTTCTGATGGTAAAATAACATAAAAATACGCATAAGACTTAAAAAAAGTCTTTTTTTTTATAATTTTATTTTATTCTAAAGAGTGATTTATTTTTCTACTGTTTAAAATAATTTGATTAGGAATATAATAAAAGAGTAAAAATATGGAGGTCATAAAATGAGCAAACAAAACAAAACAGTCGTTATTGGAGTTATCGGTGCAGATGTACATGCGGTTGGTAATAAAATAATCGATTATGCATTAACTAACAATGGATTTAATGTTGTCAACATTGGGGTTTTATCAACCCAAGAAGACTTCATAAATGCTGCAATTGAAACAAATGCAAGTGCAATTTTAGTTTCATCACTTTATGGGCATGGTGAAATTGATGCTCGTGGATTACGTGAAAAATGTGTTGAAGCAGGTATTGGAGATATTCTTCTTTATATCGGTGGTAATATCGTTGTTGGAAAACAAGATTGGAGTGAAGTTGAGCCGCGCTTCTTAGCAATGGGCTTCAATAAAGCTTATCCACCTGGAACAAGAATTGAAGATAACATTGATGATTTGAAAAAAGATTTAGGAATTTAATAAAATGGAATGTTATTTACTAATAGATTTTGGTAGTACTAATACAAAGTTAACTATAGTAGATGCCCATAATCCCGAAGTGATTGCAACTTCAAAAGCCATTACTACTATTGAAGATGATATTATGAATGGTTTCAATAAAGCTTATGCATCTTTAGAAGCAATCATTGCTAAAAAGAAGATTACCTTTATTGAAAAATTAGGTTGTTCAAGTGCTGCTGGTGGTCTTAAGATGGTTGCTATT
>JAITPW010000027.1 GCA_031289255.1 Bacilli bacterium | reverse complement strand
GAACCAATATATCAAAATAAAAAACTATATCATAAATAATTAAAAAATAACTTAATAAGTTATTTTTTTTTAAATAAAAAATATAGTAATGTATAAAATATGACTAAAGAAGCATTTATATTTTAAAAGTTATTTATATGTGCTATAATTTTATTAGATAAAATAAAGGAGATAATGAAAATGGAAACAGAAAAATTATTAAATCAGTTATTAGCTGATTATATGGCTCTAAATGTTAAGATTCATAACTTACATTGGAATGTAGTTGGAATGGGATTTGAAGAATATCATGAATTAACAGAAGAACTATATAATGAAGTTTTTGAATCATATGATGATGTAGCTGAGTATTTGAGACAAAAAGACAAATTACCATTAGCATCATTGCAAGAATATGCTAAAATTACAAGAGTAAAGGATTTAGAATCTAAATATTTTACTGATGATGAAGTTATTAAAGAAGTTAAAGCTATTATTGATTTCTTAAAAGAGACTTATTTAGAAATCTTAAAAGTAGCAAATGAAAATAATGAATTAGGATTGGCTCGTATGATGGAGTCTAATTTAAAAACTATATCAAAACGTAACTGGATGGTTAGTGCTCGTTTAAGATAAAACTAAATACTAAAAAAATAGTAGTATAATAATCTTTATACTACTATTTTTTATATAAATAAAAAATTAATTTATTTTTTGAGCTTCTTTGGCTAGTAATAGCCAATCGCTAATATTGATGGTTGCCCCTACTATGGTATCAGGATTTCCTTTTTCATCAATCGTAATCTTATTAAAATTATTGTTTTTAATAAAATAATTATCGACTTCATTAGCTTGTTGAGCATAGTTAGCAAGGGCTATATTACCTAAATCAAATAAACTTGGATTCATTTTAGAAGCATCACTTTTAAATAAAATGGTATCTTTTTTAGTCCCATCTTCTTGAGGAACATTTTTAAATAATCCATATGCATCAGCATGAGCACCAATAATAGTTCCATTATCGACAAAATAACCAAATGTTGAAGTAAAACCTTCTTCATCAGCTTTGATCATTTTTTTATAATAGATACCATCAATTAAAGATCCTTTTAAGGATGGTCCATTAGCTTGGGCCGTTTTTAATAATTCAGGAAGATTTTGCCAATGGATAGTTGCTCCACTTATAGCATCAGAAGTTCCATCTTGTTTAAAAGATACTTTAGCTAAATCGCCATTATTATCAATTAAGTATTTTTCAATAGCTCGAGCTTGCTTATACCATTCACCTTGGGGAGCATGCATCAGATATTTTCCTGCTTGAGCATATTGAGCTTTTGTTTTACTAAGACCTTCTTGAAGATTAATAGCATCATATTTAAAATTTGTTATCTTACCATCTTTAATATCATAACTAATATAAGTAGACCACTTATTGATGGGGTATTGTTCCATAGCATGATAATGCCCATCTTCTTGAATAGTCTGATGCTGACAAGCACTAACAATCATTAATGTGATTATCAATAAGATACGTGTCATATTATTTTTCATTTATATCATATTCCTTTTTATTAGATATTTAGGTTACTTAATATTAATCAACTAAGATCGTAATTTCAATATTATATAATCTCTTATATTTTTCTAAAGTAGGTATTATAGTATCATCTAAATAAATAAGATAATCTTTAATTTTAGAATCCTTAGTACAAGGGATTAAGATACTTTTAATTTTATTATCAATAACGTAATTCATTAGTTTTAATAGTATTTCTTTAATAGCTTTTATTGGTTCAAGTATATTATTATCGGGTAATGCCATATGAATGATGCTGTTGGCTTTTAAGTGGTAGGCAGCACTTAAGAATAATTCATAATCATTTAAAGGAATACATTGTTTTAAAGTATTACTCATTTCTAAAGCACCGGCTGTTTTATAAATTTGATAACTAATACCATCATTCATACTTAAATTATTATTATCAAAATTTACAATTGCTTCAACATTATAGTTTTTTAAATCAATAGTGCTTTCTTTTATTATCATAATTTCATCTCCTTAATAATATTATAATACAAATAGTAATTTTTTTCTCGTTAAATTAATATTCAAATTTATTATAGATATTATTAGTTTAATTAGATAATAAAACAAGACTAATTTTTAGTCTTGTTTGTAGGTATTGTTTTTATTGATCAGCATTACTGCTGGGAGGATCATAATGATAAAGATAATACTAGTATTAAGAAGATTATTTCCTCCTTGGGGAAGGATTATCTTTGGTGAATCATTATTATCATTATTGATATTAATTAAACGATTCTTCTGTTCTGTTTTCTTAATAAAAATTACACTAATCTTATGATTATCGGTAATATTAAGAAATTCATAAAAGTTATTTTGTAAATTATTAAGGTTAATTGTTTTATCATCGACAATTATTTCCTTTAATAAATAACCTTCATTACCTTTAAAATTTATTTTAATATTTTCACCTTGCATTGCTTCTAGTGATTTATCAATAGTTCCACCAATAACACTGGTTGTAATTTGATAAGTTGGGACATAGATGGCATATAATGTGATATTATTAGTGCCCATTACGAATGAATTATTATTATTCTTTTCGTATAATGGTTTAGTATCACTACTATTTAAAGACCAACCAATAAAACGAGCTTGAGCTTTAGTAGGTAAACTATTAAAATCAACATTGATTAAATCATTGTTATGATATGCACCATCAGCAGGCACTGCTCCTTGACCTCCATTAGCATCATAGTGAACAATGAAAGTTTCATTAGCAGCTTGATAATTAATATCATAGTTATTATAACCATAAGTACGATTAGTACTCCATTTATTATTTGGTACTTTAATATTGGTATCATAAATAGCATAATTGAGAGGATCGACTGATGGCAAATCTTCATTATAACCAACTTGAGCTTTATTATTTTTAAAGATAACTTCTTGAGCAATCATTAAATCATGATAATCTTCAGTATAAATTGCTCCACCATTTAATGCTGCTTCATTATCAGTAATACTGACAAGATCTTTAATGGTTAAAGTAGCATTTCTAACATAGAGAGCTCCTCCATGATGATTTGCTAAATTATTAGTAATCTTAACATGATCTTGAATTACTAAATTAGCTTTATTATAAAGATAGATGGCTCCACCATCATAACCAGCTTTATTATTAGTTATTTCAACATAATCACTGATAGAACTAATAGCATCATTATTAAGTGATATTGCTGGAGCATAACCAGTAATAGCTTCATTATCATGAATCTTAACATGATCTTGAATAATTAATTCAACATGGCCATTAGCAGGAGGATAGGTTGTTTGAATGGTATTATATAAACCATAGGAAATAGCAGCAACATTATTATAAATATCAACATTATCTTTGATAGTTAATTTATTATAATTGACGCCAATTGCAGTATAGATAGCTTTATTATCATGAATTTTGACATTGCCTTCAATACTCATAGTACCATAGCCCATATTGGTAAAAACACCAGAAATTGAGTTGGATGTACTTTCATTCTGATAAAATTCAACATTATCTTTAATGATAGTTTGCCCCCAATTAACGACAATCATAGTCCCATCTAAGACATTGTCATGGAATTTAACATTATCTTGGATTATTAATTGTGAGCGATCATCATCAAGAGCATTACATACTAAAGAATTACCTTTGGTAGTATACCCATTATTATAAAAATCGGCATTATCTTTTAAAGTAACGCTTCCACCAACATTATAAATGATGATGCAGCTATTGTTACGACCACCAACATTTTTAATGACAACATCTTTACCAATACTTAATGAACCACTAAAATTAGGATTACTCCCACTAGTATCTTTTTGAAGAGAAAATAAATATGAAACAGGGTGGAGAGCAGGATCAAACAATTCTTTTTTACCATCAATAATAACATTAGTAATACTTAAAGAAGCATTTTCACCTTTAATCATAAAACTAGAACTATAAAATAAATTTGTTCTACTAATAGTACGTTTGATGTTATCACTAGTTAAGTTGATATGAACATCATCAAGGATGCTTATTTGGTTTGTTAAAACAATATCATTAGTAATGATAACGTTATGATTACCAGCTGGAGCACTTTCAATCGCACTTTTTAGTTGATTAAAATCATTAACTTGATAAGTTTGTGCTTTTATAGGAGCAGTGCTTAAGATTACCATAAATAGATAAAGTATCATTAAATACTTATAAAAACGCTTATTTTTTAACATAATTTAACCTCCATTTTATTAAGTAAAAATTAAAGACAAGTATTATTATACATATTATTTTATTTATTGATAGTAATAAATGAATTAAATATAGATAATATGAGAAAATTCGGTAATACCGTATAATTAGTGATAATTAAGTTCATAAAAGAGATAATATCTTCACTATATTTCATTAAATAACTCCTTAATTGATATTGTTCTAATGTTACTTCTTTAATTGATAATGAAAATCTAGTATAATGTAAGGGATATAGAGGTTGATAACATGGATAAAAGATTATTTATAACGTTTGAAGGACCAGATGGTAGTGGTAAAACGACGATAATAAAAATGGTTGCAAAGTATTTAAAAAATAATAATATTGATTTTGTGCTTACTAGAGAACCAGGAGGTTCTTTAATTGCTGAACAGATTAGAAATATTATTCTAAATCCTAATAATTTAGAACTTTCAAGTACGACAGAAGCATTACTTTATGCAGCTAGTCGGGCGCAACATTTCAATGAAGTAATTGAACCAGCTCTAATGAATAATAAGTTAGTATTATGTGATCGTTTTATTGATAGTTCACTAGCATATCAAGGGGTAGCTCGTGGCTTAGGGATTGATGAAGTAATGGAAATCAATCGTTTTGCGATTAAGGATGTTCTTCCTGATTTAACTATTTTCTTTGATTTAGATCCTATTATTGGTTTAAATCGGATTAATAATAGTGAATTTCGAGAAATTAATCGCTTAGATTTAGAAGAAAAAGCATTTCATTATCAAGTATATGAAGGTTATCTTAAAATTGTAAAGATGTATCAAAAGCGTTTTAAAGTTGTTGATGCCCATAAACCCATTGAAGAAGTTTATAATAATGTAATTAATATTATTATGGAACAGTTAAATAGGTAATGATATGTTAAAAGATTTTATTAAAAAACAAACTAAATTTATAAGACAAATTGATAATTGTAAACAATACCATATGCTTAATCAAGCAATCTTGATTGAAGGAAGCAGTAAAGAAGCTCTAGATAATGCTGTTGAATATTTAGTATTAAGTATTTCAAATGATGAAGATTTAGACATTACCAATAGAGAGAGCATATTACAAAAAGAAAATATTGATATGTTGGTTTATGATTTAGATGAAAATAATATGAAAAAAGAACAAGCTTTGGATATTCAAAAACGTTTCATGTTTACATCTTTAGATAATTCAAATAAACAGTTCTATATTATTAAAGGCATTGATCAGGCCAATACTAGTGTTTTAAATTCTTTACTTAAATTTCTTGAAGAACCGCAAGCTAATGTCTATGCTATTTTTACTACTACTAATAAGAATAAGGTTTTAAGTACAATTGTTTCCCGTTGTTTAAATTTACGTCTTCAAGAAGATGATATTAATCAAATTATTGATGTTTTAAAGAATGAATATCAACTTAGTGATATTGAGTTAGTTAGTTTACTTGCTTATGATGAACAAACAATTAGAAATATATTAGATAATGGTATTTATGATCTTTTTGTTAAAAATTTAAACATGTTAGTAAAAAGTTTTTTTGATAAAGAGTTCTTTATTACTTGTTATAACTTATTTAATAATATTAATAAAGATGATTTAGCTATTTTCTTTAGTCTACTATATGCTATCTTAACTCATCCGGCTTTTAATCATCCGGCTATAGATAAAGATCTTATTAATCAAATAATTAACCACCAAAATTATCGTAAAATTTTAGATATCATTTTAAGTTCAAGAATGGAATTACAGACAAATATGAATACTAAGCTTATTATTGATGAATTTAGTATTGAAATGGAGGAACTAGCTAGTGAAAGTTGTTAGTGTAGTATTTAAACCAAATAATAAAGAGTATTATTTTAAATGTGATTCAAAACTATTTTTACATGTTGATGATATGGTAGTTGTTGATACTATTAGAGGTATTGAATTAGCATGGGTTGTTAAATATGAAATAAAAAATTGTCAATTACCGATGGATAATTTAGCATTATTAATTAGAAAAGCTAATCGTAAAGATATCAATAACTTTGAATATAATAAAATTTTAAATAAAAAAGGTTTTGATGATTTTAATAAAATCTTATTAGACTATCCTAATCTTAATATGAATTTAGTTAGCTGTGAATATAATCTTGATCAAACAAGAATTCTCTTTATGTATGTCAGTGAAGAGAGAGTTGATTTTAGAGATTTATTAAAAGCACTAGCAACTCATTTTAAAAAGCGTATCGAGCTTAAACAAATAGGAACAAGAGATAAAGCTAAGATTGTTGGAGGACTAGGCCCTTGTGGTATGGAAACGTGTTGTAAAAGATACCTTAAAGATTTTGATAACATTTCGATTAATATGGCTAAAAACCAAATGCTTTCCTTAAATCCTTCTAAAATATCAGGATTATGCGGACGATTATTATGTTGTTTAAAATATGAAAATGAAAATTATAGTAAAGAAAAAGAAAACTTTCCTCGTTTAGGAAGTACTATTAAATATCATAAAGTTGATTATAAAGTTACCAGTATCAATCTTATTTCCGAGGAAATAAGATTAGAAAACAGTGAACAAGTATTACTTATTAAAAGAAGTGATCTTCAATGAAAGAAGTCGAGAACTATTTGTTAAATAATAAGAAATTGAAGATTATCCAACGAAGAGATATGTTTAATTTTTCATTAGATACTGTTTTAGTTACTCATTTTGCGGCAATTACTAAGCGAACTAATAAAATTGTTGATTTTGGAACTAATAATGCAGCTATTCCTTTAATTCTTTCAACATTAACTGATAAACCGATTATTGGTGTTGAGATTCAAAAAGAAGCTATTGAACTTGCTCAAAAAAATATTATTAATAATAATTTAGAAAAACAAGTAAGTATTATTCATGATGATATCAATAATTTTGTTTTACATTTTAATGAAAAAGTTGGTTTAGTTATTTGTAATCCACCTTTTTTTAAAATTCAAGAGAATAGTAATGTCAATGAAAATGAATATTTAAAAATAGCCCGTCATGAAATTAAAATAAATTTGGAACAGATAATTATTAATGCTGCCAAGATTCTTGATAATAAAGGGAAATTTGTCTTAATTCATCGTCCTGATCGTTTAATTGAAATAATTACTTTAATGAAAAAATATCGCCTTGAACCTAAAAGGTTACGTTTAATTTATCCTAAAATAAACAGTGAAGCTAATATGATATTAATTGAAGGATCATTACAAGGTAATAAAGGATTAATTATCGAAGCACCCTTAATAGCTCATAATGAAGATGGTAGCTATAGTGATGAAGTAAAAATGATGTTCTTAGGAGAAGAATAATGAAACGAGTAAAATATCTAGAAAATAATAGACCAATAATTTATATTATTGCAACCCCAATTGGTAATTTAACCGAAATAAATCAAAGAATGATTGAGACTTTAAATAAAGTATCAATTATTTTATGTGAAGATACTAGAGTTACGACTAAAATAATTAATCATCTACAACTTAAAAATAAACATTTAATTAGTTATCATCGTCATAATGAGTATCATAAGCTTAAAGAAACAATAGAATTAGTTAAAGAACATCATGAAGTTGCCTTAGTAAGTGATGCTGGTTATCCTTTACTTAGTGATCCTGGTTTATTCTTAGTTCATGAAGCAATAATTAATGATATTAATATTGTGGTAATTAATGGTTCAAATGCTTTGATACCAGCCTTAATAAATTCAGGTATGCCTAGTATCCCCTTTACTTTTATCGGGTTTATTCCTGAAAAGAAAAATGAAGCGATAAAATATCTTAAGACTTTTGATAATTATCATCACACTCTTATTATGTATGAATCAATTTATAATCTTAATAAAACACTGAATCATATCCTTGAAGTTTTTGGTAATGTTGATGTATCAATATCAAGAGAAATTACTAAATTAAATGAAGAACATATCTATGGAAATGTTAATGAATTATTGAATGCCGATCTCCAATTAAAAGGTGAACTAGTTATCTGTATTAATAATACACAAACAATTAATCAAGAAGATATTATTAATGATGAACTAATACTAGCAATGGTAAATGAATTAATAGATAATAATAGTAGCCGTAAAGATGCGATTAAGATTGTTAGTAAAAAACTGGGAATAGAGAAAAACTATGTCTATGATTTAGTACATCGTTAATTATTTAACATTATTGACATAGTGTTATAATTACTAAATTATTGTATAATATGGTTGGTAGAATAATATGGATAATATTGAAGATGAGGTTTTCTCTTTCATTATAATTATTTGGCTGTAATATTATTGAATTGTCTTATTAATTTATTTTTATTAGTCTAGAAAAGCAATAGTAAATATGAACATGTTGTTCTACTTTGATGGAAATGTACTTCTTATAAATTTAAGAAGTTTTTTTATTGATGATTAAAGATTATCTCAGGTTTTATATTTACTAAGTTTTTAATCATCTTTCTATAGTAATTTATACATATTTATAAATATAAGCCTATTAATGCTTATTGATTATTGATAAATAATAAAATAAATTTATAAAAAATATAATAATCTCTTTAATGGAATTAAAAATTTGCGAAAAGCAAAGAACGAGATTAATTAGTGTTTATATATACATTTATGAATTTTATGAATTTCATTATTAGTTTTATGAATTTTTTTTGGACATTTATGAATTTTTTAGATAAAAAATTCATAAAACTTATTATCGAATATGACAATTTTATCATATTAAACAAATAATGTTGCAATATAGTATCTTTTATGTTAAATTATCAGTAGTAATGTTTACATTACTATCATTTTAATTTATGAGGAGGACAGAAAAATGTCTACGAAAAAGAAAGGAATTAAAATATTGATATTTGTTTTAATATTATTTATGAGTATGAATAATATTAAAGCTATAGGCACAGACATGGAGAATGATTTAAAATACATTCCCAATATGGAAGTTGAGAAATTAATTGAAGATCATAATATTATACTGCCAACAAAACCAACTAGAGCTGCTAGTGGGAGCGTTGTTGAAAAGATTATCAAAAACAGTAATGGGATTATGACTGGTAAAGAGTTTCGCGTTGATGGTAAATTAGTCGAAGCTGTATACTACAATTATTTAGGAAATAATGCTTATCAGTTATGTAAAAGGAATTTGTATCATTCTGATGGTAAAACGATTGAAAGAACTCGTTTGTATAATAAGAGTGAATGGATAACGAATACTAAAAGATATACTGAAAAAGGTATTATTGATTGGACTACCGATTATGATGGTACATCTAATAAATATCCAACAGTCAGTAGTAAATATGAAGAGACTGGTAAATTTTGGATTTATACCAATTATTATAATAAAGGTATCTTAAGTTCAAAAGATTATCGTCCTGGACTAGCACCTAATCATATTAGCCATACTGGTTTTTATGAAGTAACTGGTACCAATTGGACTAAAGCTCAATATTATTATACTAATGCCAATCCAACTGATAAAAGTAAAATAGATTTAGTTATTTTATATTTAGGCCATGCATCACCTAATAACTTTAAAACCTATGAAACTAAATATCGTAATGATGGAACAAGAGATTACTATATTCGCTATGAAGAAAAGAATAATAATCGTGATTATTTAACATATTATAATACAGCTGGTAAAGTAATTAAAACAGTTAGTTATTATAAAGGTAATAGTAATCGTGAATGGGAAACAATTTATAATGATAAAGATACTAAAGCTAGTGCTAAGAAGTATTC
>JAITPW010000019.1 GCA_031289255.1 Bacilli bacterium | reverse complement strand
TAAGAAGAAAATAAAGATAATAATTACTCAGATTAAGATCATAAAAATAAATTAATAATGAAAATATTATTATTCATTCCCGTATTAGGTATTTTACTTTCTAAAAGCTTATTTTTTTTAATTATCTTATTAGCTTTATCTTTGGCAGTTGGTTTTGATACAACATTTCCTTGATTAGGTTTATCCTTATTAATTCCATCATCTAATCTTAGTGAAACACCATATTTATTAAGTTCGACCGCTTGAGAGTCATTAGTAGCAATGGCAAAAGAATTATAAGCAGCCCGTTGTTCTTTATTAATACTTTTATCTAATAAAGATGGTTCTAGACCATTAAGTCCAGGAGTTATCATATTAATCTCAATAATTGCTGATGAACATTTAAGATAATCAATATCCGGTTTACTCTCTATTTTAAAAGAATAAATTTTAGACCAATCAACGATTTCATCTTCATTTAACCATACTGCCTCACTAGCCTCTTTATTATCTTGGAATTTATTCATATTATCATAATAGGTGGTATTCTTATCAATTAATCCTGCTAGTTTAGGATTTAAAGAAGTGCTATATTGCACCACAACTTTATTTTTCCATTCCTGAGGTATAATAATCGGCCCTTTTAATTGGAGACTAAATTTACTATTTCTATTTTCAAGAGTAGTGATACTTTTATCATTTAAAGAAGGTAAAACATCAACTAATATTAACTTATTAATATTATCGTTCGAAGCATTATTAAGAATAAATTGATAAGTTATCATTTCATTAAGATTAACTTCATTAAATTCATAATTTTGTTTCTTATTAACCAAAGAGCTTTGTGAAACTTCTAGAATATGCTTACCATTAGTCACATATTCATTACCACTACTAACAATATATTCATCACTATTACCATTATTATTTAAATCCTCGACATCTTTAATTTTAAAAGAATCAATCAAGCTAGGTTGGGAAGTGATTTTATGAACAATAAAATCTTGATTTCCAATAAAACTATCAACCTTAATTTTAAAGACATTGGTAATCTTATTACTGATATTAACATTAATAAAAGCATTTAAGGTAGTACTTGGTAATAACTTAGTATTACTCCAAATAACTTTAACTAACTGTTGCTTAGTATTTTGATAATTATCACTCTCTTTAATAATAATATAATTACCAGCTTGCTCTTGTTCATCCTCTAAATAACAACCGATCGGTAATAAGATATAAGACTCAAAAGGAGCATTTAAATTCGCAATTGATGCAACATCATTTGTAATTGAGACATTCAAAACATTATGTCCTTCTTCAATCAAATTACCAGTCGTATTTGAGAATTTAATTCCAGTTCGAGCTACTTTTGTTTCGCCAGTTGGCATTGGCATCACTTGCGCTGAGTATGGTCCCCAATAAGCTTTATAAGCAGCAGGCCAAGGAGTCTTATCTTCACCATAATCAGGTCTTCCATAATTATCTCCATCCCACCCTTCAGTTATTTCCACATCTTTAATGCGATTAACAACGGGACCGACATAATTCTTTTCGATGGAAAAATATAAACTTAAATTAGTCGTAAATAGCCCGGCTGGTACCAATTTTTCTTTAAACATAGTTTGATCATTAGCATGGAATCTTATTTGTATTTCACTAATATGTTTACCTTTAGTATTAAAATTACGATACCATTTACCAGGAGTTACATTTTCTAAAAATAATGAATAGTCTTGTTCCTGATTATTTTTAGTGCCATATTTAACATAAATATCATAAATAAGTTCCTTTTTGAATTGTAATCCCGCTGGGAACTTACTGTTAGGACGATAATAAAAATCGCCTGAATAGAAACTATAAATGTCTAAATGATCATCAACATCATATGTTAAATAATATTTGGTTGGTCCATATGTTGCACTATCGGCTAATCCCATATTAGCACTAATCCCAAATCCTAACAAGGCACTATCATATACTTTAATATCCTGATTATTGCCACTTACTCCCCCTACTGAATCGATAGGTGATTTACCAGAAATAGCCCAAGACGAACCATTTGAAGCAATAGCACTAGGATTACTTGATAAAACAATTATTGAAGATTTAAGCGATGTACTAACTGCATTAGTTTCATCAAAGAAAACAACACTTCCAACTACTTTATTAGTAACTATTTGAAATTGGGGAATATCAATTGGAAAATATAATTGCAATTGAAAATTCTGTTCAAAAATATGTTTTAAGTCTTGATCCTGTAATTCATATTGAGGAGCCTTAAATTCCCATACTAATAAGGTTGAACCATCGTTATTTTTAGAGATGGTCGTTGGTTGTGGCGTTTTATTTGCTACTCCTTGATAAGTAATAAATTTGTCAATTTCATACTCAACCTTAATAATACTACCTTCTTTAAGATATTTTGAGCCTGAAGCTAATTTGGGTACACTAAGCGAAAATTCCCAAATGGCTTCATCACCCTGACTTGGTGAAATAAAATTAGTATCTAAAACATTTTTAAAATAATTAGTTGCTGCTAATTTACCATTAGCTTTTATTTTAATATCAGCACTATCTTTAATTACATCAGTCTTATCATTATCATCTACTAAATTATCAGCACTAAATTGGCCATTAATCATTACTTTGTGACCATCTGGTGATATCCCATTAGCAGTATTAATCTTCAATACTATCTTATCCATAACGCCAGCCTTTAATGATTTAAAATCCCATACTAATCTATTATTTTTTAGAGTTGGTTTTACTTTAGCTATGATAAGTTCATCTAAATTTTGTTTAAAATTTAAATACTTAGCATTAGGTAAAATTATTTCTAATTTAGCATTCTTTAATATCGTATTACTTCCCGTTATTTTAAGATATAAATTAAAACTAGCGACATCACCAGCATTAATTTCATCTTTAATAGTCTTAATATAAAAATCACTATTTAAATTAGCTCTTACCTTTATATTACTAATCTCATTACTTTTATTAGCTTCGCTATTAACGACTTCTTTTTTTATTTCCATAGCACTAATAGTCGAATATATTCCTATTAACATCATAAAAACTACTATCACAGTTATAACTGGATAGAATACTATCTCTACTATTCTCATTTTCTTCATAATTTTCTCCTTAAGATTATAATTTACTACCATCTAATTAATCCTATTACTGATAATAATTCTCCATATAACTTATTATCATGATTAAAATAAACCTGCGTCTCTTTATACATTCTTAATAACATCAAGTCTATAATAATACTCATAATAATTTAAAAAAAGATAGTATTTAAAACTATCCTCAGACTTAATCACTTAAGTCTTTTATAAAAATATTATTTTATTATTCAGCTTCAAAGTATAATGCTAAATATTGTTCATCAATTTTATTTTTAAAATTTAATTCTTCAATATTAATACCGCAAGTCATAATAGCTCTTTTTTCACCTTTTTTCATTTTAGCAATGTCATCAGTTATTTTACTTTTACACTCTGGTTCATTAAAATTAAACTCTATAAAATCATTATTTCTAATAATTTCACTATTATCAGAATATCTAAAAAATAGTTTCTGTGAATCAATAGCACCATCAGTTTGAATTGAAGCATAAATAGTTCGTGGTTCACCTTTAACATAATCACTAATTTCATAAACTTTTGGCTTTTCAAGTTTATTAGCTGATTGATAAACTAGTTTTAACTTCAATTTCTTAATAGCAATATCATCATTGATAACAACCTGCCCTTTAAAATAATTAATAACACTAAAGTGCCATATTAAGTTCTGATTATTAATATATTCCATTCTAAATAATGGTATATTTTTTTGACAACCACTAATCATCATAATCATACTTAAACTAAAAATAAGTACTGTTTTCTTCATAATATTCATCATTATATCCTCCAATAAGTAATTACTATCTTATTATATAATAAATGAGTAAAAATGTAATGTTTGTTTATATTTTGAACATATTTTAATTTAAAGATACCAATTATTATAACTAAATCATTAACTTTAATAAAAGACACTCTTTATTGAGTGTCTTGTTACTAACTATTTTAAGATATCCATAACTTTATTTAAAACATCATCATTACGAGAACTATTAGCTTTAATTGTTATTTGGCGAATAATTTCAGCCTGTACTTTTTTACTTAAATCTTTTTCGCTACTTAGATTAAAATCATTTTTAAATAAAACAATGGCTTTATTAGTAGTAGTAGAGTAATACCCATCAGTACGATCAACATGATAACTAAGGGCATTTAAAGCTTTTTGATAATATCCTAAATTATTATTAACAGTATTATTTTTAATATCTTGAGAAACTGTTTTTCTTTCATTATCAAGATTAACAATAATATTATTTTTCAATTCATAAGTTGGTTTAATACCAATCTTATTAATCATATTACCTTTAGGTGTTAACCATTCAGCACTAGTATACTTTAAATAAGCATCATCATTATATTTAAAGAAACTTTGCATAATACCTTTGCCAAAAGTTGTTTGGCCATAGATAGGCACTTTTAAGTTTTCATTTAAACATGCTACAAAACCTTCCGCTGCACTTGCTGTTCCCTTATTAGTCAAGAGCACATAATTAAAATTATAGACTTTATTATCGGTTGTTTTATAACTATTTATTGTCCCACTCTTATCTTTGGCACTTAAAACAATTTGATTGCTTGGTAAAAATAAATCAGCTAACCTTTCTAAAGCATCAAGATAGCCACCAGGATTATCTCTAAGATCAAGAATGACTTTTTTTACATTATTTTTTTGAAATTCTTTTAAAGCTTTTTCAACATTAATAGGCATTGTTCTACTAAAATCTAAAATATGAATATAACCAATGCCATCAATTACCCGATAATTGACGCTACCATCTAAAGCTTTAATCGTAATTTTAGCAATTTTATTTTGCTTAGTATTACTAAATTCAACTGTTCTAATAGTACCTTCTTTACCGACTATTTTCTTTTTGATATCATCTTGTTTTAAGCCCTTTAAAGAAGTATCATCAATCTTGATAAGATAATCACCTATCTTCATACCACTCTTTTGAGCTGGTGAGCCTTCATAGATATCAACTACCATTGGATAATCATTAATAATTATATATCTAATTCCCAATCCCACAAAATCACTTTCTAAATCATCAAAATAAGTTTCTGAATCTTTAGCGCTTATATATTCACTATAAACATCATTATCATTAGAAGAAAGCATCGCATCAGTAGCTTTTTCAATTACTTCTTCATTAGAATTAAAGTAATACCAATCATTTTTTAAAGTATTATAATTTTCAATAAAACGACTTAAATAGGGATCATTACTACGACTAGAAATCATCGCTGTTGGATTAGCCCCTAAACGATAAATCATAACTGTATAAAACAAAAAGATAACAACA